>CANHKJ010000351.1 GCA_947460915.1 Verrucomicrobiia bacterium | reverse complement strand
GAAGGAACGACCGCTTGCGTGAGCTTGGCGTATTCGTCATTGAGTCGGGACAAAAGATCCATGTCGCCCAGTTCGAGTGGTGGCTTTTCGGGAAGCGTGTATTTTTCGGGACGATGGGGGTCTTTGGGAAAAAAGACCTGCCACGGGGAGCGGCCCTTTTGCCACATGCGCAAGGCGGATACGGCAAGAAACGCCACAACGGCGACGAGAAGCAGGGAGAGAAAGCTACGAAGGGACGATTTCATGGGTGTGAAATGAAGCGCCATGAATATAATAGTCAATCTGCCCGATTTGCAAGGGCAAACGCGGGCGGCGGATGAGGCGATGAGTGAATGCTATGATTGAGGAACCACGAAAATCACCAAATACACGAAAGGAAAGGCAGGTTGGATGGGGAGGTTCACGATTTTGGCATGAGATCGATGCCGAATTTTCGCAGCACGATGACTGTGACCCAGAATAGGGCGATGGTCATGGCGCAGTTGGCGAGCAGGGCGGGCCAAAAGGTCCAGCCTTGGCGGAGTAGCCAGGGGAAGACGAGAAACATCGGCAAGGTCGGGAGGACGAACCAGAAGGTGCCTTCGGCATGATTGGCGATGCGGGTGCTGCTTTGTTTTTCTTGGTGCATCCACACCATCGCAATCAATGAGGTGAAGGGCAGAGCGATGAGCAAGGCTGACAGTCGTTCGTGAAACAACTGCACTTTGGTGACGATGACGATGACCAAGGCGGTAACGAGCAACTTCACCACATCCATTGCGGAGAATTGGAAAAGCTGCGACCAAGGGTTGGGTGTCATGGCGAGAAAATGGTGCGTTTGTTAGAGATCTACAGTGCGTCCGGTGCGGAAGCTTTCATCGGCTGCGGCAACGATGCGCATCGATTGGATGGCATCGTTCATGTGGTCGCTGAGGTCGAGGTCTTCGCGGATGGCGCGGAGGAAATACTCTTGTTCGCGCAGGCATAGGCCATCGTGATCCGGTTCATCATCGAGGCGGATCATTTCATCGGCATGGACGAAGTTGCCATTGGCATTGAGTGGTGAGTGGTGGAGTTTCAGAGCTTGGGTCTGGGTGTGGGCATTGACGTCGGCACTTTTTCCTTCGGCAGCTGCTTTATCGGCAACGATGCTGACGCAACCTTTTGGTCCAACGACATCTTTGACGAAAAAAGCGACCTCACTCATCATCGGGCCCCATCCTGCTTCATACCAACCGACCGAACCATCATCGAAGGTGACTTGGAGGTGGCCGTAGTTGATTTTTCCTTCGGGGAGTTCATTAGTGAGTCGTGCGCCGAGCCCCGATACGCGGATGGGCTTGGCTTTGGTCATTTGGCACATCACATCGACGTAGTGAACGCCGCAATCGATGATCGGAGAAATCGATGACATCAGGTTTTTGTGCGTGTTCCAGTTTGCGCCGGAAGATTGTTGATTGAGATTCATGCGCATGACCAGTGGCTTGCCGAGAGTTTGGGCGACCTCGATGAATTTGATCCAACTGGGGTGGTGGCGGAGGATGTAGCCGATGGTGAGCTTGCGTTTGCACTCGATGGCCTTGGCGACGATGCGCTCAGCGGCCTCCACGGTTTCGGCCAGAGGTTTTTCAATAAATACATGGCAGCCTGCTTCCAGTGCTGCGAGGGCGTAGTCAGCATGTGTATCAGGAAACGTCGAGATCGAGACGGCATCGGGCTTGGTCTCGGCGAGGGCTTGGTAGTAGTCGCCAAAGAGTGCGTAGTTGCCGCCGAGTTCGGCATTGAGTTGTTCGCGTGATGAGGCAGAGCGAGTGACGAGACCACAGATCGAAAAACCATCGAGCTGGTGATAGGCGAGAGCATGAGAGCGGCCCATGTGACCAGCGCCGACGCAGAGGATACGAACAGGATTGTGCATGGAAAAATGCTACAGAGAATGGCAACCCTGTCCAGTCGGAATCAGGAAAATCGACATGACTTGATTCAGGGAATCCATTCCTGAGGGATAGAGATGGGGCGAGCGCCTTTGATTTTGGGATTGCGGTGATTCCCTGATGCGCTTTAGTCTCGGTCGACATGAATGTTGTAGCATTATTCTCCGGACAAGGGGCTCAGAAAGTGGGCATGGGCAAAGATTTCTATGAATCATCGGCAACGGCCCGGGCGATGATGGACGAGGCTGATGAGGTGCTGGGTTTTTCTCTCACGAAGGTGATGTTTGAGGGACCAGAAGAGGAATTGACGCGCACCTCGCGTTGCCAGCCCGCCTTGTATTTGCATGGTCTTGTGGCAATGGCCTTACTCAAGGAGCGCATTGGTGGCTTGGAGATCGAAGCGGCAGCGGGACTTTCGTTAGGCGAATTCACGGCTCATGCTGCGGCCTCGACATTTTCCTTTGCGGACGGCTTGCGCTTGGTGGCGAAGCGCGGTGAACTGATGGAGCAAGCTTGCCAGAATACACAGGGCTCGATGGCAGCCTTGATCGGTGGCGAAGAAGCGCAGATCCGCGAACTGGCTGCGGCTTGCGATGTAGACGTAGCAAATCTCAATGCGCCGGGGCAGATTGTGTTGTCTGGTTCGGTGGCAGGCATCGATGCCGTGGTCGAAAAAGCCAAAGATTTTGGCATTCGCCGTGCGATCAAGCTCAACGTGGCGGGTGCTTATCATTCACGCCTGATGCAAAGCGCGCAAGATGCACTTGCGGTGGAGATGCAAGGCGTGACCATGCAATCTCCGCAAATCCCTGTGGTTTGCAACTTTGGTGCTTGCGAGGTATCTGATCCAGCCGTGATTCGCGAAATGCTTGAGAAGCAAGTGACGGGTTCGGTGCGTTGGACGGAGTCGATTCAGACACTGCGCGCGAAAGGATTTACCCACTTTATCGAGTTCGGACCCGGCAAAGTGATCGCCGGATTGGTCGGAAAGATCGATAAAGAGGCACAAATCATCAGCGTCGAGGACCTCGCAAGCCTTGAAGCTGCAATAGAAAACTGGGGTTGAAGAAATAATTTTCATTTTTTTGTATTTTCTTATTGCCAAATCG
>CANHKJ010000350.1 GCA_947460915.1 Verrucomicrobiia bacterium | reverse complement strand
TCCAACTTGATTCTCGCGGGTAAACGTTTGCTCGCCAAAGGACCACGCAACGTCATCATCAAGCTTGGTGAATTTGGCGCGATGCTGTTTTCCGGAAATCACGAAAACTGGGAAGTCACTCCGACAACCTTCTTCCGCTCGTCCGCATTCCCGCTGCACGAAGTCGCAGACCCAACAGGCGCAGGCGACACTTTCCTCGGCGCTCTTGCGGGCTATCTTGCATCGCTCGGCAAGACCGAATTTGCATTCGAGGACATTCGCCAAGCCGTGATCAAGGGCTCGGTGCTGGCATCGTTCACATGCGAAGAGTTTTCGACCAGAAAACTGCAAGCGCTGAGCCAAGACGACATCAACAATCGACTGAACACCTTCCAGCAGCTCACGCACTGGTAATTCAGCTGATTTTGCGACGCAAAAAGGCATTGCGCATCCGCTGGGGATGCGTTAACAAAACGCGTGATTGCGAATGTATTAGCAGAACGATATGCCTCCGAGGGCATGCAAGCGATTTGGTCAGCAGAAGGAAGAATTCTGTTAGAGCGTGAATTTTGGATTGCCGTGATGAAGGCTCAGAAAGATCTGGGCCTGCACATCCCCGACGAAGCAATCAGCGCCTATGAAAAAGTGAAGCATCAAATCGATGTCGCATCGATCATGCAACGCGAGCGCACCACTCGTCATGATGTAAAAGCACGCATTGAGGAATTCAATGATCTCGCCGGTCAAGAGCACGTTCACAAGGGCATGACCTCGCGTGACCTCACCGAAAACGTCGAGCAACTTCAGGTTTACAAATCACTATTCGTGCTGCGCGACAAATGTGTGGCGACCCTGCATCGCTTCCGTCTGCATGCTGAGAACAACAAGCATATCATTTTGACCGCGCGCACACACAATGTCGCCGCGCAGCCCACTACTATGGGCAAACGCATCGCGATGTTTGGCGAGGAATTTTATCAAAGCCTGCAACTGTTGGAATCGACAATCACCCAGTATCGAGTTCGCGGTCTGAAAGGCGCAGTCGGCACACAGATGGATCAGCTCTCATTGTTCGATGGCGACTCCTCGAAAGTCAGCGCCCTAGAGCAACGCATCACCAGTCATCTCGGCATGCATGGTGTATGGACCAACGTTGGCCAAGTTTATCCCCGTTCGTTAGATTTCCGCGTCGTTTCCTGCCTAACCGATCTGGCATCAGCACCATCGTCTTTCTGCAAAACTCTGCGTTTGATGGCTGGTCACGAAACCGCTAGCGAAGGATTTGCCCCCGGGCAAACTGGCTCCAGCGCGATGCCTCACAAGATGAATTCACGCTCCTGCGAACGCGTAAACGGTTTTCACGTGATCCTCAAAGGCTACCTCGCCATGGCAGCAGGCCTCGCTGGTGACCAATGGAATGAAGGCGACGTCTCATGCTCGGTAGTGCGCCGCGTCATGCTTCCCGATGCCTTTTTTGCACTCGATGGCTTGCTCGAAACGTTTCTCACGATTCTCGATCAAATGGAAAACTATCCAGAAATGATCGCGGCTGAGACGCAACATTATCTTCCCTTCCTGATGACCACCACCGTGATGATGGAGGCTGTGAAAGCCGGTGTCGGTCGCGAAACCGCGCACAAAGCGATCAAGGAGCATGCCGTCGCCACGGTGAAAGATTTGCGCAATGGAGTCATTGATCGCAACAATCTTATCGAACGCCTAGCAGCCGACGCGCGCATTGGCCTGAGCCGAGAAGCACTTGATTTGATCATGAAAAATGGCGAACGTGAGACTGGTGCCGCAGATCCACAAGTCGATTATTTTTCAGCAACCATCAAAGAGCTGGAAGCCAAATATCCGAATGCTGTGAGCTACGCCCCTGGCGCGATTCTCTAACATAAAATCTCATGAGCACCGATCACGACAACGAAGCCATCGTCCTTCTCAGCGGCGGCATGGATTCCGTGACGGCGCTCTACCACGCTCACGCCGCAGGCCCCGTCCTGACGGCTGTGAGTTTTGACTACGGGTCCAAGCACAATGCTCGTGAAATTTCCTATGCCAAATGGCATTGCGATGAGCTCGGCATCAAGCATCAAGTCGTAGCGCTCGATTTTTTCACCAAGCTTTTCACGAGCAGCCTGCTTGATGGTGGCGACCCGATTCCTGATGGTCACTACGCAGAGGCCAACATGAAACAAACGGTGGTTCCATTTCGCAATGGCATCATGCTCGCCATCGCAGCCGGCATTGCCGAAAATCATGGCGCCGGGAGACTCGTCATCGCCGCTCACTCAGGTGATCACGCGATCTATCCTGATTGTCGCGAAAGCTTCATGCAAGGCATGGCGACTGCCGTTGAAGAAGGAACCTATGCCCGCGTGCGGATTGATCGACCCTTCATTCATCTCGACAAAGCAGCCATCGCCGCGCGCGGCACAGAACTCGGCATCGACTTTCGCCAAACCTGGTCTTGCTACAAAGGAGGTGACATTCACTGTGGCACATGTGGCACTTGCGTGGAACGACGCGAGGCATTTCTGTTAGCCAACATTGTCGATCCCACCGAATACCTCGCCACACCGCCCTTACCCGCCGCGCCCTCATGCTAATCTCCGAATTGTTTCACTCGATCCAAGGAGAAGGTTCACTCGCGGGTGTGCCTAGCGTTTTCGTGCGCACCTCCGGTTGCAACTTACGCTGTGTCTGGTGCGATACGCCTTACGCTTCGTGGAACCCTACAGGAACACAACACGATGTCGCGGATCTGTTAGAAAAAATTCTCGCCTACCCCGCACAGCACGTGGTGCTCACGGGCGGAGAACCGATGGTTGCCAAAGGCATCGAAATTCTCGCTGCCGAACTGCGCGCGAATGGCAAGCACATCACCATCGAAACGGCGGGAACGATTGCACCGCAGGGCATTGCTTGCGATCTCGCATCGCTGAGTCCAAAGCTCGCACACTCGACTCCTTCCGAGGAACTAGCAGGTCCATGGGCGGCCCGACATGAGGCCACAAGATGGCAACCTGATGTCATTCGTGCATGGAT
>CANHKJ010000349.1 GCA_947460915.1 Verrucomicrobiia bacterium | reverse complement strand
GGCACCGTCTCGACGTTCGCGTTATCGATGAACCAGAATTTTTGGCCATCGTAAAACACGTTGCCTGGATGAAAGTCGCCGTGGAATTTGCCTTGGTAGAACAAGAAGTAGCCGTGGATGCGGAAAAGCAGCAGCAGGTTCTCGTAGGTGAAGGTTTTTTCCTTGAGCAATTTGCGGACGGTGGGAGCCTGCACAAATTGACTCACGAGGATGTGACGAGTGGAAAACTCCCGATAGATCTTGGGAAAATCGAGCAAGCGCAAGTGCGGCAGATCCTCGACCTTAGCATCGCGCCAGTGGCGCAACTCTTCAGTGCCGCGATCTTCAGCTAGCAAATCCATTTCCGTGACCGTAGTGCGGCGGATGGTTTCCAAGGTGCCGATGGGATCCGCCAAACGTTGAAGCGGTGGATAAAAAAACAGTGAGGTTTTTGCGAGAAGTTTCACGGCGGCGACATCGCGCTCGAAGTCGGCAGCGTGGTCTTTGCGCAAAATTTTCACGACGATTTCTGAGCCATCCTTCAAGCGACCGCGGTGGACTTGACCCAGCGAGGCCACGGCCAATGGTTTTTCTTCGAGGTGATCGAGAGCCTCCCAAAAGGCCGATGGGGCTTCGCGTTTCACCTCGGCGAGAAATTCCCCGGAAGCCATCGGAGTGGCTTCTTCGTAAAAGCAATTGAGCTTCGCGGTTTTTTCGGGTCCGAGAAGATCGGCGCGGATGGCATACATTTGCGCGATTTTGACGGCGAGTAGCCCCATCGACTCGATCTTTTTGGGGTCCAGTTTTTCCACGGGGCCAAAGATCATTCGAAAGAGTTGGATGAATCGCCAAGAACGCATGAGCACAGCATCGCCGCGAATCGCAGAACTGCAAGTTTTCGCGTGGGAAAAAATAAACCCTGTGACGGCATGAGTGACCGCCACAGGGCTGGTTGCTAATCCCCGGGGGAGAAGGTAAGGCTTGCAGTCCATGCGTTGGAAGCTGCTTCAGCTGTTGGCGCAGTGTGGCGGAACTTTGTGAAGTTCTGATGAGCGTTGGATGAATGATTGGTGAAAAATTTCCTTTCTCGCCCTTGCGCATCGGCCATTTCCCGCTAGCCTACCTGCCATCACTCACATGAGCAAGCAACCACAACCTGGCACATTGGCCCCATCTTTTACTGCACCGGTCATCGGTGGAGACTTCGACGAATCGACCATTATCTCACTCTCGGACTTCCGCGGCGAGACGGTGGTGCTGTATTTTTATCCGAAGGATGATACCCCGGGCTGCACCAAGCAGGCCTGTGCGCTGCGCGATGGCTGGCAGGAGATTTCCGCCAAGGCCAAGGTTTTTGGCGTGAGCATCGATTCAATCAAGAGCCACGAAAAGTTCATCAAGAAGCACAAGTTGCCGTTCCCGATCATCAGCGATGATGAGCACGCGATCGTCGAGGCCTACGGGGTGTGGGTGGAGAAAAGCATGTATGGCAAGACCTACATGGGCACCGAGCGCACGACTTTCATCATCGATGCCGAGGGCAAAATCAAAGCGACCTTGCCGAAGATCAAGCCGGAAGATCACTTTGCGCAAGTGCTCAGTTTGCTCGACTAAGCCCGCAGTGCCCAGCGTAGTTTTGCGGGGATCGAGCGCGGGTTGGCGCGGCGTTCCTCGGGTGAAGCGATGATCACTTCATCGGCGATGGAGGAGAAAAGTCCGTCGCGCTGATGCTGTTGGAAGGATTTTTTCACGCGTCGATCTTCCCCGCTATGGAAGGTGAGGATCACGATGCGGCCGCCGGGTTTGAGGAAAAAGGGAGCGCTGCGGAGGAAGGCATCGAGCGCCGTGAACTCTTCATTGACGGCGATGCGCAGGGCTTGAAAGACGCGTCGGGTGGTATCGCCACTCTCATCATGCGCGGCCTCTTGCACGGCGTGAACCAGCTCTTGGGTGTTCTGCAAATGCTTGCCTGCGAGTAAAGATGCAAGCCGCTCGGCGTGAGGCTCATCGGCATTTTCCCGCAAGATTTCTGCGAGATCCGCGACGGAAATTTTTTCTAACAAATCTGCGGCACTCACTCCACGTTGCGGATTCATTCGCATATCGAGCGGACCATTCGACTTGAAAGTAAAACCGCGCGACGGGTCATCGATCTGCATGGATGAGCATCCGAGATCGGCGAAGATGAAGTCCACGGCGGGGATATTGCGCTGAGTGAGAACCTTGCCAATGCCTGCATAGTTGGAGCGGACAACATCGAGCACTTGTTCATCATAGCCTTCACGGCGCAGGCGCGCCTCAGTTTTGGGTTGCTCAATCGGATCGACATCGAGGCCGATGAGTTTGCCACCAGGAGTGATGCGCTGCAAAATTTCTCGCGCATGTCCACCGAAGCCCAAGGTGCAATCCACGCCGAGCATGCCCGGTGCCAGATCGAGTGACTCTAACGATTCCTGCATGAGCACAGCAATGTGCGTGCCTGCGGGCGTTTTTCCCGACGAGGCGACTTTATCGAGAATTTCAGGATAGCGCTCGGGATTGAGCTCTTTGTATTTTTCGGAAAAATGGCGCGGATTTTTTCCTGAGTATCGCTTGCGACGTTGGTGCACGGGTGCGGGCTCAGCGCCGGGCGCAGGATGAGAGGGCAGGTCAGAGTTCATTGTATTTTCGATTGTTGCCGCGTGCTTTTTCGGCAGGGTAGCGCGATTCATTGTGCTCGATTTTTTTTGCCATCTCAGCACCTAGGTCCAAGCCTAACAAATCAGCCATCTCAAAGAGCAAGATGCCGACATCGGCAATTTCGGAGGCGATCTCTGGGCGGCGTGCCACCACGCGTGCTTCGAGCTGATCGGGCTGTTGCCAGACGAAATGTTGCAACAGTTCGCCAGCTTCCGCAGCGATGGCTACCGCCATGTCTTTCGGATTATGATAGACTTGCCACTGACGCGCCTCCACAAACGAGCGAATGCGCGTGGTGAGATCTTGAATGGAATCGCTCATGTGCATGATCCTGCGTGCTCGGCAAGAAGATGGCAAGAGCAGAATAAGCGCGGT
>CANHKJ010000348.1 GCA_947460915.1 Verrucomicrobiia bacterium | reverse complement strand
TGCGGCTGGATGCGCTGGAGATCATCGAGATTTTCGACGAGCCAATCGTTGCGCATTTTCCCGAGACATGTCGCCCAGCGCAAGGATGGCATTTCCGTAATGACAGTCGTCTCAGGGAAGCCAGCCATTTCGCCAAGCACGGCGAGTTGGGGATCGATCAACCAGCGTTGCCAATGACGCAACCATGCACGCCAATCGAGGGTGCCAGGCGCACCAGAAGGATCGTAAATTTCCCAGCCCGCCCGCGAAAATGATTGGCGCAAGGGTTGACCAAGCGTCGCGTCACTGGTGGCCAGCATGACTTGGTCCGAGGCTAGACCGCTACGCGCCATCGCATCCACAGCGGCCTCGGCAAGCTGCCGCGCATCGTTGGTGATGATCACCTCACCAGGCACGCCATCGCGACCGGGAAATGCTTGCAAGCGTTCATTCCAGGTGAGCTTCGGTTGCCCAGCTTCATCAAAATGCTCCGCTTCTGTCTCAGGTGCTGCGATGAGAATGCGGACTTTGTCGTGCAATTGCCATTGCGCGCGCACGAGGGCCGATGTCTCGGTAACTCCAATGATCACGAGCTGCGTGCAGCCATCGGGCAGTGGTGGCAACTGCTTGCCGATCACACGTGAACGCAGCGCCTGCGTGCGACTTTGGTAGGACCATGCGAAGATTTTTTTCTCCACGGCATCTTCCAGAGCAGCCAAGGCTGGCCAACGCTCGGCATCAATGCTGCTCTGCATCAGACGTGCGGCATCGCGAATCCGCAGAGCATTTTCCTGCAAATTCCGACGCAATTGAAACAATGATTGAGCGAGAGAAAGCGACCAGCCCGCAGGCTCATCAAGCGCGGGCGACTGCGGAAACGCTGCTGCGTAGGGTGACCAATCGGTGATCGACTCCAGCACCTCCATCCACGCGACTAACTCGATCGAATCACGCGCAATGCTTGGGTCTTCTGTGCGCAGGAAATGGGCGGGCGTCACCGTGCGCAGACCAAAAATTGCTAGATCTTCGCGCTCGGCGTGGCGGGCCAATGCTTCCTGCAATCGCCGACCAGCTTGCGAAGTCGGAACTACAATGCACATCGAAGATAGCTCATCGCGGCGGCTCCATAGCCAATCAGCCGCAGACTGAACCATGCTTTTTTCCCAACCTAGAAAGATGCGTTCCACGCCAATAAGAATGGCGGAAACCGAAGCCACCACCAAGCAAAAAAATCATCCCACGTAGCGACTCTCACCAGCAACAATGGTTCGCGCTACGGAGAAGTCCTCACGCAGCAGCGTAATGTCCGCGTGGTAGCCGACTTCGATTTTTCCAAATCCTGCGAGTCCTAACGACTGCGCTTGATTCCATGATGTCGATTGGATGAATGCCTCTAACGGCAAGCCCGTGACTTGGGAGACGTTGCGCACGCCTTCATTCGCGAGCAATGCAGATCCAGCAAGCGCGCCGCCTTCTTTGAGCCGAGCGACATGATCTTTGATCACCACGGCCAACCCGCCGAGCGACATTTCGCCGTTGCCGATCCACGAGGCTGCGACGCTATCAGTGATCATGAGAATGCGATCGATCGGGACGACGCGGAAAATCATTTTCAACATATCGGGGCACAAGTGAATGGTATCGCAGATCAATTCGAGCATCACGCGATCGTCGTAAAGTCCGCCACCGACGCAACCAATTTCGCGGTGATGTAGCGGCGTCATGGCATTGCCAAAATGCGTAAGATGTTTGAGCCCAGCATCCACGCCTGCGCTGAGTTGCGCATAGGTTGCCGAGGTGTGAGCGGCGGAGCAAACGATGCCTGCTGCCGTGGCCGCGCGGATTAGCTCCACCGCGCCGGGCATTTCGGGAGCAAGCGAAACAATCGCTGCGGGAGCGATTTCGTGCAAGGCGCGGAGCTCTTGCAAATCGGGCAGACGCACAAATTCAGGATTCTGCGCGCCGGCTTTTTCCTTGTTGATGAAAGGACCCTCGATGTGCAATCCCGGGCAGCGGGTGAGGTCTTGTTGCTCGCGATATTGCGCAACTTTGCCAACGATCGACTGCAATTTCTCTTTCGGCTGCGTCAGGGTGGTCGGCAGCCAAGTGGTCACGCCCTCGGCGAGTTTTTTCGTGGCAATGTGGCGCACGGCTTCGAGCGAATCATCGCACACGTCAGCACCATCGGCGCCGTGGCAATGGATGTCGAAAAATCCAGGAACCGCGGTCAGTCCGGTGCCGTCGATGATTTCATCGGCAGAAACATCATCAGCGCCAACGGAAACAATCCGCCCCGACTCAATCAAGATCGATTGGTTTACCTGACGGACTTGAGGAGAAACAACGGTAACATGGCGAACAAGCGTTTTCATATGTATCTGCCAGCAGTGATACAAATTGACACAGTTTGTGACAAGCATAATCGGAAGTCGCAACCATGAAATGATGACGAGAAACGTTTTTCAACACGGGATAAGGGAGATAGGGACGCAGGTTGAACCGCTATGTCGCGAAGGGTTCTTTATGATTTATGGTTTTTCTGATCACTGCTCACTGATCACTCAACACTTTCAAAAATGAAATGCCGCTTCTTTCAACGACTCGCCAAAGCCGTTGCCGCAATGTGGGCGGTCGTCCACGCCGCCTGGAAATTAAACCCTCCCGTGATGCCATCGATGTCGATGCATTCGCCGACGAAGTATAAACCGGGAATGACGCGACTTTCCATCGTCCGAAAATCAATCGAACGTCGTTCAATACCGCCCGCGGTGACGAATTCATCTTTGTTGGTGGTCTTGCCCGCGGCGTCGAATTTTGCCGACTTCAAGGCGGCAATGAGTTCCGAAGTTGCGGTTTTGGAGAGATGGCTCCAGGTGATGGCGTCGTCGATGCCACAACAGGCAATGATGCGTTCCCAGAGTCGACGTGGGATCGGTGAAATTGGCGTATTGCGGATCAGCTTGGCGCTTTGTTCCCGACGAATTTCCGCGAGGCAGTCTTTCAAGGCCGCAGTGTCCATGTCCGGCAGCCAGTCGATGACAAAGGGAAATTGGT
>CANHKJ010000347.1 GCA_947460915.1 Verrucomicrobiia bacterium | reverse complement strand
CTGGCTAGTTTTTGTGTCGGTGCGCTTTTGCTGGCGAGGCGGAATTTTTTCACTGCCTCGACACGTTCCATAGCCATGGGCATTTCCCGCAGTTCATTTGGAGGGCAATCACCTAACCAAAGACACCAACGATGCCAGCCATTGATGAATTCATCAGAACCGATCCACTTACGAAACCATTTTTTTGCTTTTGGCTCTAAAGTTAAAAATTCCAATTTTTCTTGTTCAGTGAAAAGATAAAATCCGCCATCGATTGGCTTGTTGCCAATGCCCATTTGCGGAACATTTACGATCGGCTTGGATAGATTTGGAAGAGCTATATCAGGACCTTGTATCAAATAGGGACTGATGTTTGTAACTTCTGTCACGGTTGGTTCGTCATGGTTGGAATCATAATCATAGAGAAGTTTTCTTGTGGGCTCTGTACAGCCGAAACCTATGATAACACAATGCACGTGAGCTTTCCCACGTGCTTCGCTATCCCATACGAAACTACGGTGGGCAAAATGAATTTTGATGGACCAATGTTGAAAGAGATCGTTCCAGATAATGCCAGGCTGCTCTCCTTGACTAATCGAATTCGTCGAGACGAAGGCACAAACGATTTTTGTGTTTTGAACATACTCGGATGCCAAGCGATACCAAGCGGTGACAAAGTCTAATACACCTGCGCCCTTTGTTTTCCCCCAAACTAGAAGCATTTCAGTTCGTTGGGCGGAATCCATGTATTTCGATCCCACAAAAGGTGGATTACCTAGAATATAACTGCATTTCTCGGGAGCTAGAACCGTTTTCCAATCACGGCGCAGCGCGTTGTCACAAACGATGTGCGGGGATTTTTTCAAGGGGATGCGGCGGAAGAGCTGTCCGAAGGCTTCGGAAAGGGCGATGTTGGCTTGGTGGTCGGCAAGCCATAGCGCAACCTCGGCAATGCGAGCAGGGAATTCTTCAATCTCGATGCCATACATTTGATCGACATCCACTTTGGAGAGCTTAGTAACATCAAAGGAAAATTCGTGCTGCGTTTCGTTGAGTTCGTTGCGGTGAATTTCTAACAGAATTTCCAATTCCAGTTGACGTAGTTCCCTGTAGGTGATGACGAGGAAGTTTCCGCAGCCGCAAGCGGGGTCAAAAAACGTCAGGCTGGCCATGCGCTTGTGCAGGGCCTCCAGACGAGCAATGCGCCGTGTGGATTTATCCTGACGCGCGGCATCGAACTCGGCTCGGAGTTCGTCAAGAAAAAGTGGACGAATGAGCTTGAGGATGTTTTTTTCTGCCGTGTAATGCGCGCCGATCTGGCGTCGCTCGGTGGCATCCATAACACCCTGGAACAGCGAACCGAACACAGCAGGAGAGATGCGCGCCCACTCAAAGGAACAAGCCTTGAGCAGCTTGCCACGCATGAGCGTATTAAAATCGGCAAAAGAGATACGCTCGGCAAAGAGCGCGCCATTGATGTAAGGAAATGCCGCAAGGTCTTCGTCCAAATTCGCCTGACGTTGGTCTTCGGGTGTATTGAGCACATCGAACAGACGAGCGAGCTTGGGACCAGTATCGGAACCATCAATGGCGGTACGGTTTTCGAGGAACAGTTTGAAATCCTGCTGATTGAAAATACCGGTATCATCAGCGAAGAGGCAAAACAGCAAGCGCACCAGTAGTACGCGGAGATCGTGACCAGCAAATCCGCCCGCGTGTAGTGCATCGTGAAGACTGGCCATGATCTCGGTAGCCTCAATGTTGGCGGGGTCTTCTGGATTGAGCTTTTGTTGCTTGTAACCAGGGATGAAGGCGAAGCGGCGAATGTGCTTGTGAAGATCGGACAATGGAAAGGTGACCGAGGGAGCTTGGCGCTTGAGCAATGGCAAATCAGGGTCTTGCTCTGGCTCCAAATCGTGAAGCGCAATGCGTTGAAAGTCTGAAACAATGAGCCAGCGCGGCACTTCTTTTTCCCGACCAGAATCGACAAGACCACGAATGTATCCCATTCCCTGCGAGTGGGCCTTGTCCAGATCTTGGCCAGCGGATTTTTGCTCCACCAGCAAGCGGCCTGGCCAGAACATATCGATTCTGCCATCCCTGCCCGAGAGTTTTTGCACCGCCTCCTCAAACGAAGCCACCGTGCGGCGTCTGATGCCAAAGATGTTGAGAAAATCGACCCAAAACTCTTGGCTATCAGAACGTTCCGATGCTCCATGTTTCCAATCACGCGAAAAGGAAATGGCGCGACTTTTAATTTCATTCCAAGAAAGCATAAGTGAAGTCTAGCAGAAGGTCCTTTCATGACAAGCACTCTCTCACGCTGGAGCAGCAAACTTAAAGATTCCGCGACTACACATTGAAGCCTCAACCCTAATTGCTTTTTTGTTTCTCCTCGCCCTAGCTCAGGGATAACAGGCTTTGAGGGCGAGGAGGGCCAGACTTGTGGCTTGCTCTGCGCTGTGCTTGCACTAATGTTGTGCTATGGAACAAACGAAGTCTCCCCCTTTACTCAAGTTGGCAATTTTTAATGGGCTGTATTTGTTGATCTCGATCATCGCGGTCAGTATCCTACGCAACAAGGAGTTTTTATTTTACATCGTGACGATGCTCATGCTGATCGGTGCGGTGATGATGATTCACCGCCGCATGCCGCTCTCCTCGGCCCAACTGTGGGCGCTTTCGCTTTGGGGATTGCTGCACATGATGGGAGGACTGGTGCCTGTTCCTGAATCATGGCCGATCAATGGCGAGCAACGAGTGCTCTACAGTTGGTGGTTGATCCCTCAGTATTTGAAATATGATCAGGTGATCCATGCCTATGGCTTTGGCGTGACAACCTGGATCTGCTGGCAAGGACTGCGCCATCACATCGGAACCCAGAACACGTGTGACCCCACCATCGGCAAACTCGTGCTCTGTGCCGCTGGCGGCATGGGCTTTGGCGCGCTGAATGAAGTGATTGAGTTCATTGCCGTGCTCACCATCCCCAACACCAACGTCGGCGGCTATGTTAACACAGGCTTTGATCTCGTCTCCAACCTCGTGGGTTGCGTAATCGCCGCTGCACTCATCCG
>CANHKJ010000346.1 GCA_947460915.1 Verrucomicrobiia bacterium | reverse complement strand
GATAGCGAGTATCCGCATGAGGACATTCATCATACCGATATGTTTTCGCCATTTTTTCGGCGCAAGCGGACGTGGTTGGTGCTGGTGGGCATAGCGATGATGGTCGCGGTTCTTTACTGGATGCCGGGACATGTAAAGCAGACGGTATCAACGGATCTGGATGCGCGACAAGTTTCGATCGGACTCGGCATTCTCACCTGCATTGCATTTCTGTGGTTGAGCGAAGCCATGCCCTTGGCCGCGACAGCGTTGCTCATGCCATTGCTGGCGACGATCATGGGCGTCAGCGATATCAAAACGGCATTGTTGCCTTTTGCGGATCCGTTGATCTTTATGTTCTTTGGTGGCTTCGCGCTGGCATCGGCGTTGTCCTATCAGAAAATCGATCTCTGGATCGCACGCAAGCTGATAACCCTTGGCAACGGGCGCTTTCTTCCGGTGTGCATTCTATTATTCTGTTGCACTGCGTTTTTATCGATGTGGATGAGCAACACCGCAACCACTGCGATGATGCTTCCTGTAGCTCTTGGCATCATTCATAAAGCGGGATTGGTCGGCGACAAAGCGCGCAACGGGTTGTTTCTTTTGTTAGGCATTGCCTATGCATCCAGCATTGGTGGCTTAGGCACCATCATTGGCAGTCCACCGAATGGCATCGCTGCGGCGAAGCTTGGATTGAATTTCGCGCAGTGGATGAAATTCGGCATCCCCTGCGTGATCATTCTTTTGCCACTAATGGTATTTGTTCTCTATCGGATTTGCCGACCTGTCAACGGATTGCGCATCGAGGTCGAGGAGCAAACATTTGTGTTCAATTGGCATCGCATCGCGACGCTGATCATTTTCCTACTCACGGCCTTCTGTTGGATTTTCGGTTCTTGGATTAGCAAGGCCTTAGGTATAGGCGGTGCGATCGATACCATCATTGCTCTCGCGGCAGTTTTTCTTCTCCTCTATTTTCGCGTAGTGCGTTGGCGTGATATCGATGACGGCACGGATTGGGGCGTGCTGATTCTCTTTGGCGGTGGACTTTCTCTCAGCGAAATGCTCAATCGCACGGGTGCAAGCAGCTACCTTGCTCGTGTCCTGTCTGATGGCATCGATACCTGGCCGATGGTGTTCATTTTGATCGCGATCATCGCCTTCGTGATCTTTAGTGGTGAACTCGCAAGTAATACCGCGAGTGCCGCGCTGTTAGTGCCGATTTTTCATTCAGTTTCCTCGGAGCTCGGCTTCAGCGCTGCCAGTTTGGTTATTCCGATCGCGTTGGCCTCGTCATGCTCTTTCATGCTCCCCGTGGGCACGCCGCCGAACGCCATCGTCTTCGGCACAGGTATGGTGCGTCAGCGTGACATGCTACGCAATGGTATTGCGCTCGATCTGTTATGCCTTATCATCATCGAGATACTTGCACTTTTCCTCCCCCACATTCTCTAACAAAAAACTCTATATGAAAACAAACAAAATTCCACTCCATACCCTCGTCCCAGCCAGCTTGCTTGGCATTGCATTATGCGCCACCGTGCCAGCCATTGGTTGGAAGAAACAAATCATCAGCAAAGACTTCGTAACCGAAGGTGTTGCAGCAACTGATATCGATGGCGATGGCGTGATCGATTTGGTCGCGGGGCATCTTTGGTATAAGGGGCCGGATTTTACAACGGCGGTGAAATTTCGGCCAGGTCAAATCTATCCGATTGGTGAGTACGCTAAGGACTCATTTTTAACATTTGCCGAGGATGTGGATGGCAATAAAACAAATGACATCATTATGGTCGGCTGGCCCGGAAAAGAAATCAGCCTCTATCCAAATCCGGGCAAGACCGATGGCGACTGGGAGAAGCACGTGATCATCACTGAGGCATCTACGGAGAGTCCCATATGGATCGATGTGACAGGTGATGGCAAAAAAGAGATCGTATGCATGAGCCAAGGATGCTTTGGATACTACAGCGCCGATTGGAGCAATGTGACTAAGCCATGGACCTTCACGGCGGTATCAGGCAAGCGTTCCGATGGCCCCTATGTTCATGGTCTTGGTTCTGGAGATCTCAATGGCGACGGCAAAGCTGACATCGTCGAAAAAGATGGCTGGTATGAGCAACCTGCAACCTTGCCGGGCGAATGGAAGTATCATGAACTCTCGCAAAAATGCCGCGGTGGCTCGCAGATGCTGGTGCATGATTTTGACCAAGATGGCGACAACGACATCGTCACCAGTCTGGATGGCCACGGCTACGGACTTGGATGGTATGAAAGCGCCGGCAAAGACAAAGGATTTGCCATGACTTATCACGAGATTTTGCCAGCGGATGGCACCAAAAAATCTGCTGATGGCTTGCAGTTTAGCCAGCTCCACGCGCTAGCGACTGGTGACTTCGATCAAGATGGACGCATGGACTTTGTCACCGGAAAACGCTTCTGGGCGCATGCAGATAAAGACCCGGGTTCACTCGATCCAGCGCTAACAGTGGTGTTTTATAATCGCAAGCCAAGCGAAGGAAAAAGCGGCATCGATTGGCAATCGAGCGTGATCGAACAAGATGGAGGTGTAGGCTGTGATGTGCTTGCCACCGATATGAATCGCGATGGCAAGCTGGATGTCGCAGTGGGCAGCAAAAAAGGAATTTTTATCCTGCGCCAATAAAACACAAGTTGTTAGATCTTAGGTTCCCAACCTGCGCGGTAGTCACGCTTCACGAGCGCAGTCGCCGCAGCGAGGTTGGTGGATTTCATGTTAGGTCCATCCCAGTCGATCACATTGCCCTCACCCAAACGTTGCGCAATACTGCCTAACAGAATGATTTCGTTGAGGTAAGCTGCGATGTCGAAGTTGGAATACGCCGGCTTGCCGCTTGAGATCATGTCGAACCATTCTTGTTGGTGTCCTGGTGAGCGTGGGATCGATTCGGCAACGGCTTTGCAGGCCTCGTGCTCTTCGCTCAAGGTGAATGTTTTTTCATCCTTGAGTGCGATGAGTGATTTGGAACCATAGTCGTCAGGCGAAAACAATTTTCCTTTTTCGCCAATGATTAAGCAGCCACTTGCGGGAATTTTTCCATAG
>CANHKJ010000345.1 GCA_947460915.1 Verrucomicrobiia bacterium | reverse complement strand
CGCCGTTTCACCTGCTGCGCAATCTCCCAAACCCGCTCTTTTTCCGCGTATTTTCCGGTGAAAACACCATACAACTCGTCCACCGAGCAGACCTTTTCCACCGGAATCTCCTCCTCCAACAAGGCCACCAAGCGACGATGATAGTCCATGTATTTCATCGCATCGCTCAGCACAAACACAATGCCCGGACAGCGCGCCCTCGCCTCAGGCACGCCCGTCCCCGTCTTCACCCCAAAGCGTTTTGCCTCCACACTCGCGGCAATGCAACACGTCGTCTCAGCCATCGTCGCAATCACCCCCACCGGCTTCCCACGCAACAACGGATTCGCATGCTGCTCCACCGAAGCAAAGTAGCTATTGAAATCCACAAACATTACCGTCCGTCGCACGCGCAATACTATTCATTTGAACATCATTTATGCAAGCGGAAAATATGAGCTATTTGTTTTTGTACACGAAAAAAAGCCAACCTTGGAAAAGGCTGGCTTTTTTCGGAAAAAATCGTGCAGAGACGAAATTACTTAGCAGCAGCAGTGCGTGCTTTGCGGATGATCGACTTGACCGTCTCGGAAGGCTTGGCGCCTGTGCCGAGCCACTTGTCAGCAGCAGCGAGGTCGATGTCGTAGTTCACGCCTTCTTTCATCGGGTCGTAGGTGCCGAGTTGTTCGATGAAACGTCCATCGCGGCGCACGCGGCTGTCCACGGCGATAATTTTGTAGTAGGGACGATCTGCTGATCCCTGGCGGGTAAGACGTAATGCAACGGCCATAATAAAGTGTTTGTGTTGAAATGAAGTTGGTTCCAGCCTACGTTTGCGCGCAGGCGGGGGCGGAAATTGGACAAAAAAAAACCCCTTGGCAAGAAGAATCTGCGATTTTTTAAAAAATTTCACCTCCACACCCACGCCACACTTGCCAGATGCCAGCACGCGCGCTAGGGATGCGCATGCGTCTTTACGATACTCTGCAGCGGAAAACCCTCGAATTGTCAGCCCTCGACGGCCAAACATTTCGTTTCTACTGCTGCGGACCCACGGTCTATGGCCCTGCGCATATCGGTAATTTCCGCACCTTTGTTTTGCAAGATGTGTTTCGTCGCACGCTCGAAACCAGCGGCCAGCGCACCATGCACGTGCGCAATCTCACCGACGTCGATGACAAGACCATCCGCGAATCACAGCGCGCCGGAAAAACTCTCGGCGATTTCACCAATTTCTGGACCACCAAGTTTCACCAAGACTGCAAGGCGCTGAACTGCTTGCCGCCGCACGTGGAACCCAGTGCTGTTGAGCACATTCCGCATCAAATCGCGATGATTGGCGAATTGGTGGAAAAAGGTCACGCCTACTCGTCCGAGGATGGCTCGGTGTATTTCAATATCGCCTCATTTCCGGAATACGGAAAACTTTCGCGCCTGGATGAGCGGGAGATCGAGCTCGGACGCACGCAATCGCAGCGCGCCAACGCCGATGAATACGAAAAGCAAAGCGTCAGCGACTTCGTGCTCTGGAAGAGCCGTCGCAGCGAGGATGGCGAAAACTTTTGGGCATCGCCATGGGGCGAAGGCCGTCCGGGTTGGCACCTTGAGTGCTCGGCGATGATCCGTGAGTATCTCGGAGATAGCTTCGATCTGCACAGCGGTGGAGTGGATTTGGTGTTTCCGCACCACGAAAACGAAATCGCACAGAGCCGTTGCGCCTGCGGTGGACACTTTGCCCACACCTGGTTCCACATCGCCCACTTGATGGTGGATGGCGGAAAAATGTCGAAATCGCTGGGCAATCTTTACACCCTCGAAGACCTCGCCACCCACGGCTGGACGGCCATGGAAGTCCGCTATGTCTTAATCAGTGGCCACTACCGCAAGCCGCTGAATTTCACCTTCGATTCCCTGCACGCCGCACGCGAGGCCTTGACCAAGCTCGCCAAAGCCGCCGCCGCACTGGCCGAAAAATCCACCGCCGCCACAACGATGAGCGAGGTGAGCTTTGGCCCCTTTCAAGCCGCGTGGGATGCCCTTAACGACGACCTCAATACCGCAGGTGCTCTCGGTGGCATCTTCACCGGCATGCGCGAGTCCGCCAAGCTCGAAGGAGCCGAGGCTGCCCAAGCGCTCGCCGCGCTCAATCGCATTCTCCGTGCTCTCGGTCTGACCTTGCCCGAGCCCGAAAAAGCCGCAGAAATTCCCGCCGATGTCCGTGCCCTCGCCGAGCAACGCCTTGCCGTCCGCCTGGCCAAGGACTGGGCGCAATCCGACGTCCTGCGCGATCAACTTGCCGCCCTCGGCTGGACCGTCAAGGACAACAAAGACGGCTATGAACTCCTTCCTAAGTAACATCATGCAGCTCCCGATCCGACCACGCCGCAATCGCAAGTCCGCCGCCATCCGCGCCCTCGTTCGCGAGACGGTGCTCAGCCCTAGCGACTTTGTGCAGCCACTCTTTTTGCAAGAAGGCACACAAAATGACGCCATCGCCAGCATGCCGGGAGTCACCCGCTGGTGCGAGGCCGATGTCGTGCGCGAGGCTTGCGACATTTTTGCCGCAGGCGTGCCCGCCGTGGTGCTATTCCCCAAGATCGATGACTCACTCAAGACCTCCGATGCCGCCGAATGCTACCATGACCAAGGCCTCATTCCCCGCGTCATCCGCGCCATCAAGTCGGCCTGCCCACAGCTCTGCGTCATCACCGACATCGCCCTCGATCCCTACAACGCCGATGGTCACGATGGCCTCGTCCGCGCCCAAGCCAATGGTGAGCTGGTCATTCTCAACGACGAGACCGTAGAAATCCTCTGCCGCCAAGCCCTGTGCCACGCCGCAGCCGGGGCAGACATTGTTTCGCCAAGCGATATGATGGACGGTCGTGTCGCCGCCTTGCGCGATGCTCTTGATCACGCTGGCTTCGAACAAGTCTCGATCCTTAGCTACTCCGCCAAATACGCCTCCGCCTACTACGGACCATTTCGCGGAGCGCTCGATTCCGCACCCAAGGCAGGCGACAAAAAAACCTACCAAATGGACTACGCCTACGCCCGCGAGGCAGTGCGTGAAATTTTGTTAGACGAACAAGAAGGCGCCGACATGATCATGG
>CANHKJ010000344.1 GCA_947460915.1 Verrucomicrobiia bacterium | reverse complement strand
TCCCCAACGTAAGATGGTGGTCGTAGCTCAGTTGGTAGAGCCCCAGATTGTGATTCTGGTTGTCGCGGGTTCGAGCCCCGTCGATCACCCCATCTTTCCCCTCGGATTTTGTGTATTACATAGCAATCACCGATGCATTCATGGGCGATGACGCCGATTGAGTCGGAGAGGAGAGAAGGTAAGAGAGAATAGCATGGATAGCATCGAAGTCAGACTAGGGTATAAATTTCGTAATCCGCTTTTGCTTGCGGAAGCCCTCACGCATCCCAGCCTCGCTTATGAATCGCAGAAGGCCCACTTTGATAACCAACGCCTCGAATTCCTTGGCGATGCCGTATTGCAACTTGCTCTGACAGAGCATTTGTTCCGCATGTTTCCCGATTTCCCAGAAGGTCGCATGACCAAGCTGCGTGCGCAGTTGGTTTCACGCCAGGCCTTGGCGCAGTTCGCCAGTTCGCTCGAACTCGGAAAGTATCTTTTGTTAGGTAAAGGCGAAGAGGCCAGCGGTGGACGCAAGCGTTCTTCTACCCTCGCAGATGCCTTTGAGGCGCTCGTTGGCGCGATCTATCTCGACTCTGGCTACACTTCGGCCCGCGATTTGGTGCTGCATTTGTTCGAACAAGAAATCGGCACGATTTCAGAAAATCCCGAGGATGGAAATCCCAAAGGTGCGCTGCAAGAAATTCTGCAAGCCATCGCTACGGAGGCTCCGAAATATCGCATCACTGGCGAGAGCGGGCCCGATCATCGCAAAGTTTTTCATGCTCAAGTGTTGTGGCAAGATCTGATCTTGGCACAAGGTCGCGGCAAGAGCAAAAAAGAAGCGGAAGTGCGAGCAGCCATCGAGGCACTGCGCAAAAAAGTTTGGCTCACCGCAGAGGCTTCTTGATCTAGCGGAGCTGCTGTTGCTTGCAAGGGAAAGGCTGGGCGGCAGGATGCCACCGCCACGGTTAGAGATTTTGAAACGGATTGTTGCTCTCGGGGGCTTCTTCCCAAGGCAAGGCGTCGAGCAGGGCGCGGTAGGATTTTTCCTGAAAGGGACGGCTCTTGGCGAGCATGTCATCGAGCTCTTCTCCGAGGCAGTCGGCCATTTCCTCACGCGCTTGTTGTTCGCTCAGCCCCAGCGAGAGCAAGCGATCCAAGGTCTTGCGAACGTAAGGCGTTTGAGGCGATTGCAGTTGTTCGTCGATTGCCTGCATCAGGCCGTTGAGAATTTCGGACATGAGAAAAAGTGTTAGAGGTACGATTCGATCGGCCGCTCTAAGCTTTGCAGCCAGGGGGTGTATTCGCTGGGGATCGGGGCGGTGAAATGCAGTCTTTCGCCACTGCGCGGATGATCGATGGACAATTTCCACGCGTGTAGCATCAAGCGTCCCGTTTGCGCGGTTTGTCGCTGTGGCTGGGCGTAGATCGGGTCGCCGATGAGCGGCGTGCCCTTGTGTTTCATGTGCACGCGGATTTGATGGGTGCGACCCGTATGAAGGTGGCACAGGACGAGTGCGGTGCGGTTCGAGGCATCGCCGAAAAGCACCTTGTAGTCAGTGATCGAGGCGCGGCCTGCGGGCGGCGAAACGACGGCCATCTTTTGTCGATTGCGCGGATCGCGTGCAATGTGGGTGAAAATGGTTTCGCTCGCGGGCACAGGCGTTTGCTGCGTGACGCAGAGGTAGATTTTATCGTTGGTGCGATTCGAAAATTGCTCGGCGAGGTGATGATGCGCGTGGTCATTTTTCGCCACAATCAGACAGCCGGAGGTGTCTTTATCGAGTCGATGCACGATGCCTGGTCGCTCGACTCCGCCGATCCCCGAAAGCTGGCCTTTGCAGTGGTGGAGCAAGGCATTGACCAGGGTGCCATCGTGATTGCCCACGGCGGGGTGCACGACCATGCCTGGTTCTTTATCGACGACGATCATGTCGTCATCCTCGAAAAGAATTTGTAGCGGAATTTCTTGGGCGATCGCCTCCGAAGGCACAGCCTCGGGGATCAACACCGTGATGCGATCACCGAGCTTGATGGAATCTCGTGGTTTAACGGCCTTGTCGTTGCACAAAATGAATTGCTCGCGGATCAATTCCTGAATCCGCGCGCGCGAGAGATCGCTAAGACGACTGGCCAGCCAGGCATCGATGCGTTCCGTGCTTGGCTGATCGACCGTGAGAATCATGAGGCTCAAATTTCTTGCACGGGGAGAGCAGCGCACTCCTCGCGAAGTTTCTCGGCAAGCATGGTGCTGAGGTAACGCTCGGAGCTGGAGCAGCCCACGGTGACGATGCGCTTGCCTGCGTATTCGGGGCGCTTGGCGAGCTGCATGGCAGCCCACACGTTGGCACCCGTCGAGATGCCAGCAGGAATGCCTTCATCTTGTGCCAAGGCACGAGCGGTTTCGAAGGCGTCTTCGTTGCTGACCTGAATCACCTCATCGATGATGTCGACATTGAGGTTTTTCGGGATGAAACCAGCGCCGATGCCTTGGATCATGTGCGGGCCAGGCGCGCCACCGGAAATCACGGGGCTGGCGGTGGGCTCTACGGCAAATGTTTTCATGGCGCAGCGAGATTTGAGAACTTCGGAAACACCTGTGATGGTGCCGCCGGTGCCGACTCCTGCCACGAAGGCATCGATCTGACCATCGGTCGCTGCCCAGATTTCCTCGGCTGTGGTATCGCGGTGCGCTTGTGGGTTGGCGGGGTTATCAAACTGTCCGGGACCAAAAGCGCCGGGTGTTTCTTCGAGCATTTTTTTCGCCATGGCGATGGCTCCACCCATGCCGCGTGCACGAGGAGTGAGAACGATTTCCGCACCCAGCAGACGCAGAAGAACGCGGCGCTCGACGGACATGCTTTCGGGCATGGTTAAAATGCAGCGATAGCCCTTGGCACGAGCGACAAATGCCAGCGCGATGCCGGTATTGCCTGATGTTGGTTCGATGATCAACCCGCCAGGCTTGAGAGATCCATCACGTTCAGCGGCCTCGATCATGGCGCGGCCAATCCGGTCCTTCACGCTGAAGAGCGGGTTGAAAAACTCGGCCTTGAGAAGGATCTCGGCGTTGAGACCCTTGGTGACGTGATTGAGGCGAATGAGTGGGGTGTTGCCC
>CANHKJ010000343.1 GCA_947460915.1 Verrucomicrobiia bacterium | reverse complement strand
GTTTTCACCGGAGCACGATAGGCACCATGGGCCGTGCGCTCGAACAAATGCACCTCGCGTTTTTCCCGATCGTAAATGCCACGGAAACGCGGACCATCGCCGAGCGGCCAGTTGATCGGTGCTGGAGCCAGACCTAACACTTTTTCCAACTCATCGATCAATTCCAAGGGCGGACGCGAAGGACGGTCGAGCTTGTTGATAAAAACAAAAATCGGCACGCCACGTTTGCGACAGACCTCGAAAAGTTTCAGCGTCTGAGCCTCGATGCCTTTTGCCGCATCCACCACCATCACCGCCGAGTCCACCGCCGTGAGTACCCGATAGGTGTCTTCCGAGAAATCTTTGTGTCCAGGCGTATCGAGCAAGTTCACACAGCAATCACCGTATTCGAACTGCAACACCGTCGATGACACCGAAATGCCCCGTTGCTTTTCCAGCTCCATCCAGTCGCTCGTCGTGCTGCGCTGCGAGGCCCGTGCGGTCACGCTACCTGCGAGTTGCAAGGCACCGCCGTAAAGCAAAAGCTTTTCCGTCAGAGTCGTCTTGCCCGCATCCGGGTGAGAAATGATGGCAAACGTGCGACGGCGCGACGTTTCGTGAACTTGCTTAATGGATTCGGGACTGGACATGACAGAGGCGGACAAACCGTGCTCCACTTCGTAGCGCGCTGGCAAGCATGGAATGCAACGAGCGGCGAATGAGTTTCGGTATCAATTATACTTATGTATAAAAGTTGCATTAAGTGAAATTGTGTGTTATCTTTCGCCCGCATGAATTCCTCCACACTCACTCGCAAGCTACCCGTCACGATTCTCTCGGGCTTCCTTGGTGCCGGCAAAACCACCTTGCTACATCACATTCTTCGCAATCGCGAGGGCAAAAAAATCGCGGTCATCGTCAACGACATGAGCGAGATCAATATGGATGCGGAGTTGATCCGCTCAGGCGATGCCGCGCTCTCGCATACCGAGGAAAAAATGGTCGAGATGTCGAATGGCTGCATCTGCTGCACCTTGCGGGAAGATCTTTTGCTAGAAGTTGGCAAACTCGCGCGCGAGGGTCGCTTTGATCATCTCGTCATCGAATCCACAGGTGTGAGTGAACCGATGCCCGTGGCAGAAACGTTCACATTCACCGATGAAGAAGGTCGTTCGTTAGGGGACATTGCCGAAATCGACACCATGGTCACCGTCGTCGATGGCTACAATTTCTTGCGCGATTTTTCCTCGTTAGAGTCATTGCAAGAGCGTGAGCAGGCGATTGGCGAAGAAGATGAACGCACCATCGTCGATTTACTCACTGATCAGATCGACTTTGCCAACGTCATCTTGCTCAATAAAACTGACATGCTCGATGAGACGCAACGCCAGCGTGTGCATGCCATGGTGCGCGCTCTCAATCCCAAAGCGAAAATTTACGAAACACAGCAGTCCGCCGTGCCTCTGCATGCCATCGTCGGCACAGGACTCTATGATCAGAGCAAAGCTGAGCAGCACGAGGGTTGGCTAGACTCTCTCGTCGAGCACACGCCCGAGACGATCGAATACGGCATCAGCAATTTCATCTATGCGCGTCGTCGTCCCTTTCATCCGCAGCGTTTCCATGAGCTGTTGCAATACGAGTGGCCTGGGGTGATTCGCTCGAAGGGCATTTTCTGGCTCGCCACTCGCTTGCGTCTCGCGGGATTTTGGTCACAGGCTGGTGGCATTTGTCGCAATCACTGCCTTGGTTACTTCTGGGCAGCGGTGCCGCGTGATCAATGGCCGACTGACGAAGAAAGCGTGCGTCGCATCATGAGCACATGGCGCGAACCCAATGGCGATTGTCGACAAGAGCTCGTGCTCATTGGCTCCGGCATGGATCAAGCCTACTTGACTGCGATGCTCGACCAGGCACTTCTTACCGACGCAGAAATGGCTGTGCCTGAAAAAAAATGGCCCAAAACATTCAAAGATCCGTTTCCCGAGTGGAACATGGGCGTTTTAGCAAAATGATCAGATGAAAACGCTCACCGATTATCAACGTCTCCGTCAGGCGGAAAAAGGACTCACGCAGCAAATGATTCTGTGGGGCCACGATGTGCGCCATACACAGGGTAATGCACTGCAACGCTTTGGCATGAGTCGTGAGGCATCGAGCGGGTTGCAGGGCACGAGCTGCTATCGCATGGAGTGGGAAAATGGCGTGATCCAATTGCATGGAGCCGTGGCATCATGGCATCCCCGTGCGACGAATGCCGAGACCACCACGGGCTGCGTGTATAGTCGCGCGCAAAAGCGCATCAGACTCTGGAAACATTCCCGTCCTCCCGTCCCCGGAGATGATCAGGGTGAACATGCGCGCTCTGAGGAATGCTGGTCGGCCTTTCAACCCTTCTTGCGTTGGTTGATCGCCTATGAAACATGGGTGTTTGCAGAACTCGGCGCAGAATGGCGTCACTCCACATGGTGCGCCCAGTTTTCATTAGTCAAAAAATCCCCCTGGCTCGCTCCGCCCGAAGCTCTCTCTTGGTGGCGTGAACATGGGCTTCACTTATATTGAGCGCGGTCTTACACCGGCACGGGGATTTGTTCGAGGATCTCGGTGATGATGCCGCGGGAGGTTTGGCCGGCGTAGCGAGCATCGGGGCTGAGCACGAGGCGGTGGGCGATGACATCGGCAGCAAGGGATTGGATGGTCTCGGGGATGACAAATTCACGACCTTCCCACAGACACAGAGCTTGTGCCGTTTTCATCAGTGCTAGGGATGCTCGCGGGCTGGCTGCCAGTTGCAATTCCTTGCGCTGGCGGGTGGCGGCGACGATTTGCACGGCGTAGTGTTGTAACTCGGGACTGAAGCGCACTTGCTTGACGCTTTGCATCAATTGCAGCATTTCCTCGCGTGTGACGACCGGTTGCATGTGGCTGACGGGGTGATCGAACAATTGGTCTGCGAGAATGCCGACTTCTTCGTCCTCGGTGACGTAACCGAGGCCGCATTGCAGGGCGAAGCGGTCCATTTGCGCCTCGGGCAAGGGATAGGTGCCACGGAATTCGACGGGGTTTTGCGTGGCGATGACGAAGAAAATTTCGTTCAGCTCGCGCACGGTGCCATCGATGGTGACTTGGTGTTCG
>CANHKJ010000342.1 GCA_947460915.1 Verrucomicrobiia bacterium | reverse complement strand
TACTGTGCATCCTATCGCCGCTCTCCTTCGCCAAGCCGCTCAAGGTATTCATCCTCGCAGGCCAGTCCAACATGGAGGGACATGCCGAAATTAGCACCTTTGACTATATCGGCAAGGATCCGTTGACTGCCCCGATTCTCAAGGAGATGCGTAATCCCGATGGTACGCCAAGAGTGTGCGACAATGTCTGGATGTCTTATTTGACAGGGCCTTATGATGGCAGCGCCAATGGCGAGGGTCTGGGGAAATTGACTGCCGGCTTTGGTGAACGAGGAGACAATCCGACTCAGCTGAGCAGTAAGATCGGCCCTGAATTCACCTTCGGAATCTACATGGAGAAAGAGCTGAAGGAGCCAGTTCTGATTATCAAGACTGCCTGGGGTGGTAGATCGCTTAATACCGAATTTCGTCCGCCTAGTGCCGGACCATACAAACTGCCTAAAGAGATTCAAGATGAGTGGGACAAGCATCCCCAAGGCGCGCATGGGATTCCCAAACTCGAAGAGCGAAAAAAATGGCAGGATGAGAAAGATGCCGCATCCGGAGTGTTTTATCGGATGATGGTGGAACATGTGAAAAAGGTGCTGGCAGATCCTAAACGTATCTGCCCGAAATATAACGAGAAGGATGGCTACGAACTCGCCGGATTTGTTTGGCTTCAGGGCTTCAACGATCTGGTCGATGGGATCACGTATCCTAACGAAAACTTTGAGGAATACTCACACTTGTTAGCGCATTTCATCCGCGATGTGCGCAAAGACCTTTCTGCCCCGAAAATGCCGTTCGTCATTGGCGTGCTCGGTGTGGATGGTGAAAAAAATGTCAATTTCCGCAAAGCCATGGCCGCACCTGCTGCCATGCCCGAGTTCAAGGGCAACGTGCTTGCTGTGGATACCGCACCTTTTTGGGATCGTGACATCGAAGCCGCACAACCGAAGCAGGAGCAGTATAATGAAATCGTTGGGACGGCTCACACATTAAAGCCGAATGGCACCCTGGACAGGGACTGGAAATGGGAGAACTATTGGAAGCCCGTAGGCAAACCGCTGCCAGAGGAAAGAAGCTGGCGCTTCGTTGCGGTGGATGCTACCGTAAAAAAGGACAAGATCGAGGAATACACCGATCGACGATTCCGTGACATCACCCTGCCAGCAGGCATGGAGAACTGGTTCATGCCTGAATTCGATGACAGCAAGTGGACCGAAGGCAAAGCTCCCATCGGCAAGGGCGTCTGGAAGCACAACGGAATCACCCTAGACAAATTTCCGTCAAAGTGGGGCGAGAGCGAATTTCTTCTGATGCGCACCACTTTTGAAATCGAGGACCTTAATTTCGAGACCTATCGCATCGCAATTTTGGCCAGACAAGGATTCCACGTTTATCTGAACGGCCACAAATTGCACACCTACGTCTGGTGGCAAGACCATCCGCGCTACGGTTCCATCGTCCTCAACGCCGAACTGGTTAAGCACTTGAAGAAGGGCGATAACGTATTGGCTGCCTATTCCAATGACCAATATGACGCTGGCTCTCCGGAGCATTATGCCACGATCGATGTTCGCATTGAGGGCATCACCAAAGCCGATCAGAAAAAGCTCGACCTCGCTTTGGAGGAAGTGCTCTCGCCGCAAGACAGAGAGGCACTCAAAGGCGCTTCCAATGGCGGTTACCACTATTTTGGCAGTGCGAAAATTTTCGCGCAGATGGGCAAAGCTTTTGCCGAGGCTCTACTGCCTTTGCAGAAATAGCCACCATTGACTCGCTTTTTAGATCAAGAGGAAAAACGGATCTCTCATAAAAAAGATCTTCACCACAGCATCAGAAAAATTTCATGATTCTCCGCACTCTCATCACTGCTATCGTTCTTTCGTTTTGGTTCATCTTGCCTAGTCAGGCCAAGACGAGTGCGGACGTCATTGTGTATGGTTCCACGCCTGGTGGCTACTGTGCTGCTATCGCCGCTGCACGCGAAGGGGCTTCGGTCATTTTGCTTGAGCCGACCTCGCATGTCGGTGGCATGAACACGGGAGGGCTGTGTTTCAGCGATTCGGATCAGATGTATCGCAAGCAACTCATGGGCTTGTTTCATGAATGGCACATGCGCATTCAGAAGGACTATCAAAGTCGTGGCGTCACTCTGCCTTATGATGTCAATGTGAAGAATCAAGCGGTCTGGTCTTATGAAGCAAAAGTAGCATCGAAAGTTACTGATGAGATGTTGCGCGAAGCGAAGGTGAAAGTTCTCACAAAATGCGTTCTGCAATCGGTCAAAAAAAATGGCCCACGCATCACCAGCATCGTCACGAGTCAGGGCATGTTCACTGGCCGAGTGTTCATCGATGGCAGCTACGAAGGCGACCTCATGGCTGCTGCTGGTGTGAGCTGGCGCATCGACCGCGAAAGCCGCGCTGAATATGGCGAATCTTATGCGGGTCGGCAATATCCCAAGGCGCTGATGGACATCAATGGTTTCGATGACAAAGGAAAGCCCTTGCCGCTGATTACGAGCGTTGGCCGTGGTGCTGATGACATCGGCGACGACGAGCTGATGGTCTATAGTTTTCGCATTCCGATGACGAAAAACGCGGCTAACAAGGTGCCCATGCCCGCACCAGCCAACTACGACTCAAAGAAATTCGAGTTGATTCGTCGCTACGTGAAACGCCATGGACAAAATGCAGTCAACTTCAGTTACTTGCCGGTTCCTAACAACAAAATTGATGCAAACAATGCCATCGGTTCGCAATTTTCCATCGGCCTGATTGGTGGTGCAAAAGAATGGGCTGAGGCAGATCAGGCGGGTCGTGCTGCGATCGTAGAGGCTCACAAGCAATATACGTTAGAGATGATCCACTTCATGAAAACGGATACTGTATTCACCCAAGCACGCCGCGACGAGATTGCGGCATGGGGTCTGTGCGCTGATGAGTTCACGGCGTCCGAGCATTTTCCACCACAGCTTTACGTGCGCGAAAGCCGTCGCATGCGCGGCCTGTATGTCTTGACCCAGAATGACATTTTCAAAAACATCACCAAGCCTGACCCGATCATGATTTCATCATTCCCGATCGACTCGCATGACTGCCGTCGTGTGATTCAACCGGATGGCAAGGTGATCAATGAAGG
>CANHKJ010000341.1 GCA_947460915.1 Verrucomicrobiia bacterium | reverse complement strand
TTCAGCCGCACCAAGCACGGCGCCAACAAACTCGCCAAGTCACTCTGCGCCGCAGGTTTCCCGTCCGATGCCATTCACGGCAACAAATCACAAGCTCAACGCGAAAAAGCCCTGGAGCGCTTCAAAAAGGGCCTTACTCCAGTGCTCGTCGCCACCGATGTTGCCGCTCGTGGCGTTGACGTCAAAGACGTCGGTTTGGTGATCAACTTCGATCTCCCGAACGAGCCCGAAGCCTACGTGCATCGCATCGGCCGCACCGCCCGTGCTGGAGCCGAAGGCCGTGCCGTTTCGTTCTGTTCTGAAGACGAGCTCGAATACCTGCGCGACATCGAAAAAATCATCCGCATGCCCATCCCCCGCTGGGACAATCACAACTGGCACGAAGAAGCCCTCGCCGAGCGCCACAAAAAAGGCATTCGCGGTCCCGCTCCGAAAAAGCCCCAAGGTGGAGGCGGCGGCCAACACCGTGGCCAACGTCGTCCACCTCAAGGCAACTCCGGTCAACGCCAAGGCGGACAGGGAGGACAAGGGCAAAGTGAAGGCCAAAACCAACAACGCCAAAAATCCCGCCCCGCGGGTAATCGCGGACGTTGAAACATTTGCTCTTAAGGTTAAAGGTCGGCTGCGAAGTGCAAGGCGAGTTGGTCGCCTTCACTGAGTGCGAGCTCGTCGAGCTGTTTGCGCGAGATTTCGACTTCGAGAAATTGTCCGTCATCGAGTCTCACCGATAGCGCGGCGATGGGACCAGCTGAAAAAAGATGCTGCACCACGGCCAAGCGATCCTCTCTTGGATCAAATTCGGCAGCGAATTTCACTTCGATTTCATGCGGGCGAATGTATTGCACCTTGCCACCGGGCTGCTGCAATTTGTTCACATTGCCAAGAAATTCATAAACAAAAGGCGTGCGCGGTCGATCAAAGATTTCCTGTGGTGATCCCACTTGCTCGATGCGCGCATTGCGCATCACCACTACCTGATCCGCTAACTCTAACGCTTCTTCTTGATCGTGCGTGACAAACAAGGTCGTCAAGCCAATATCGTCATGAAACGAGCGTAACCAGCGTCGCAAATCCTTGCGCACTTGAGCATCGAGCGCACCAAAAGGCTCATCGAGCAACAATACCTTCGGCTTGATCGCTAAGGCACGTGCCAATGCGACTCGTTGCCGCTGCCCACCTGAGAGCTCATGCGGTCGGCGTTTGTCGAGACCATCCAATTTGACCAAACCTAACAGCTCGTGCACGCGATGCGTAATTTCTTCTGCGCTTGGTCGTTCGCGTCGCGGCAACACCGATAATCCAAAGGCAATGTTTTCCGCCACGGTCATATGCTTGAACAAGGCATAATGCTGAAAAACAAAACCGACATGACGTTTGCCTGCGGGAACATCGACGACATTTTCGCCATGAAACAAAATTTTGCCTGGCCCATCATCGGCGAATTCAAGTCCCGCAACGATGCGCAACAAAGTAGTTTTTCCCGAACCAGATGGCCCGAGTAAGGCGGTCAATGAACCGTTAGGCACTTCTAACGAAACGTCTTCCAATGCTTTGTAAGAACCAAAGGTTTTGCTGATGGAATGAATGGAAATAGACATAGAATAAAAAAGTGTTAGTGACCGTGACTGGATTGACCGGAAAAATGTTCGATAAGAGATTTGATTCCCAAGGTGAGGATCGCGAGCAATGCCAGCAAGGTTGCGCAGGCAAACGCAGCACTGAATTGGTATTCGTTGTAGAGGACCTCGATGTGCAGTGGCAACGTATTCGTCTCACCGCGAATATGACCCGAGACCACCGATACAGCACCGAATTCCCCCATCGCGCGGGCATTGCACAGCAGCACTCCGTAGAGCAAACCCCACTTGATGTTAGGCAACGTGACGCGCCAAAAAATGCTCCAACCGCTCGCCCCCAAAGTCACCGCAGCTTCTTCTTGATCGGCTCCCTGTGATTCCATCAAGGGAATGAGTTCCCGTGCGACAAAGGGAAACGTGATGAATACCGTAGCAATGATGATCCCTGGCAAAGCGAAAATGATCTTGATGTCATGTCGTTGCAAAAAATCACCAAACCAGCCATGAGAGCTGAACAACAGCACCCACACCAAACCTGCGATAACAGGAGAAACTGCGAAGGGCAAATCGATCAATGACATCAAAAAGGCACGACCTTTGAAACGGAACTTCGTGACCAGCCATGCGGCAGCCACTCCGAACAAAGTATTGAGCGGCACCGACACCGCAGCAGCCAGCAAGGTGAGCTTGACCGCAGATAATGCCGCCTCATCGCGCAGCGACGCGAAAAAGATTTCCCATCCTTTGCGCAGCGCCTCGATGAATACCGCAGCAAGCGGCAAGAATAAAAAAAGCGCGAGAATGCCAAAGGTTGCGGCAATCAACAGATAGCGCACCGGTTTGGATTCGTTCGTAACGTCTTGATAGGCCATAACAAAGGGTGATTATTTTTTGTGCCAGTCGAGCCAGCGCTGTAAAAGATTGATGAGGAAAAGCAGAGTGAATGAGACGATCAACATCGCCGATGCAATCACCGCTGCTGCGGGAACATTGTATTGCTCCAACTGCGAAACGATCAGAAGTGGTAAAATTTCCGTCTTCATCGGCAGGTTGCCCGAGATGAAAATCACCGAGCCGTATTCCCCGATTGCACGAGCAAACGCAAGCGTGAAACCAGTGATCAATGCGGGAACCATCATCGGAAAAATCACTCGCCAAAAGGTCACCCAACGCCCCGCGCCGAGAGTAGCAGCAGCTTCTTCGGTATCTTTGGTAAAATCCTCCAGCACCGGTTGCAGAGTGCGAACAACAAACGGAAACCCGATAAAAGTAAGAGCAATGTACACTCCTATCGAATTGTAAGCAGCCTTGATTCCCATCTTGGCTAAGGGTTCGCCCAGCCAACCGTTTGGCGCATAAATGGCCGTCAAGGTAATGCCCGCGACAGCCGTAGGCAACGCAAAGGGTAAGTCGATCATCGCATCTAACAAGCGCCGCCCGGTGAAGCGATAGCGCACTAGCACCCATGTCACGAGCAGACCCAGCACCGTGCTCGTTGCAGCGGCGCAAGCACTGGCACCAAAGGTCAACTTCGCCGCCGCGAACACGCGCTCA
>CANHKJ010000340.1 GCA_947460915.1 Verrucomicrobiia bacterium | reverse complement strand
AGTTTGGCATTTTTACCACCACTGGCCACGTAAGGCCCCTCGATGGTGATGCTGTGCACTGTGAGATTGCGGTCTTTCTGATTTTTTTCGTCCCAGTAGTCGTTGAGAAATTCCACCCCCATGCCACGCCGATCATCGCGCAGCTCGGCGGTGATCGCGAAATCTTTGGGGCTCGTATTCTCAACCGTGATGTCATTTACTACGTCACCCAACAACAGCTTAGCTTTGACTTTTTCATCGCCAGCTTGCGAAGCGCTGAGCTGAAATGTGAGTTTGTATTTGCCCTTCGGTACTTGCAGATTCATCGCGCGCCTGCCACTCGTTTGCATGATGAATTCATCCGTGTCAGCAATCTGACTACCTTTCATCAAATGCGGGCTGATGTTTTTTTTCTGCACATGAACTTTGCCATAGGCCTCATCAAGCGCAAGCGATGCGGTATTTAAGTAGGCATCGAGGTGCGTGGGAGAGAGAGTCAAGACATCGGCCATGTTATCGAAGCCATAGCCTGAGTCATCGGGCGGCAGCAATTCGGTATTCGGCACCACTCCAATCAAATCACGAACGGTGTTGCGATACTCGAAACGATTGAGTCGGCGCAAGGTAACGCGTCCGGGATCAGGATTAGCGGGATCGACTGGAAAAACGGCGGCGTCGATCCATTGAATCAGCTTTTGGCGCTCATCGGGCGAGGGCTGGTCTTTATCGACGGGCGGCATGAGCTCATAGGCGAGATTTTCGCGCACACGCTTCCAGGCATCGCGCTTGGCTTGCATCTTATTGATTGAGTCATAGGGATCGAAGGAGAAGTCGCCCTTTTTGATCCCGTCCGCATGACAATCGAAGCAATAGGTTTCCAAAATCGGCACGATATCCTTATCCCACTCTGCTGCCAAATCAGCATAAAGTGGGGTCATGAGTAAAGTGGATACAATGATGGATTTCATGCTGAGGTCTGCTACGCCACGAAAATGGAAATTTTTTCAGAAACAGGAGCATTTCAGAAAGAATGACGGAACCGAGTGAAATCAATGCATCCATTCTGCAAGCAAATGCCTTCTTCGCGCAGCATGGCAATCTTTTGATCAATGCGTGGACCTGTGCTTTCGCCGTAAAATCCGCCGATTTTTCCGCTACTAGAAATCACTCGATGACACGGCACCTCGGGAGCAAAGGGATTGCGCTTGAGCGCTTGACCGATCGCCTGAGATGACCGTATGCCAAGTGCTGTCGCGATATCGCCGTAAGTGCAAACTTTTCCCGAGGGAATCGCGCGCACCAAGTCATAGACTTTTTGCTCGAAAATTGTGGGCTTGCGTTCTGAGATCATACAGGCATAGTAGCACACATCACACGAAGCTCTATGAAAAAAACTCTCGCTCTGCTGCTATCACTTCCTTGTTTGGCTCACGCCGATGATCTCGACTACGGCGTTGCTAAATTGCAATGGTTCCATCACTCGGATGTGGAGTCTGATGATGCAGGATTGGCTGATTTATCATTGCAACAATGGCGTTTGCAAACGGCATTTAGCAAACCGCTCAACCTAACAGATTCACTTTTTCTCATTCCGATGTTCCGCTATGAACTCACGGAAGTCGAAAGCTTTGGCCTTTTCATCGATCCTTACGAAAATCAAGTGCACTCGCTAGAGCTACCGATGCTTTTCGTGATGAAGGAAAATGGATCGCCTTGGTCCTACAACCTGCGAGTGAATCCCGGCATAGCCAGTGATTTTGAAGACGTTGGTGGCGATGATTTTTTCGTCGATGGCCGCGTAGGTGCAGAGTATAAGTTCAGCGATTCTTTCTCTCTCAATTTTGGTCTGGCATACACGCGCCTCACCGGTGAACCAACGATCCTGCCCTTTGCGGGATTTCAATATAAAATGAACGATCAATGGCAATTCGCTCTGCGTGGTCCCACGCTGCAAGCACGCTACCAGTTGAGCGATGATTGGTTGGTACGATTTGTCGGCGAGCCTGGCGGCGGCATGTGGAACGTCGAGGAATTTGGTTCACAAAATCTCTCGGTGCAAAGCTATCGTGTTGGCGTAAACATCGAACATCAACTCAGCGATGATCTCTGGCTCACTGCAGGGGCAGGTTTCACCCTCGCCAATCAGGTGGAGTTTCTCACGACCTCCGGCAACACCATCCGGGAGGAAGAATATGATAGTGGTCACTATTTCACCCTCGGACTGCGTTTGCACGATTGGTAAAACAGGAGATCGATTGATCTAACAAAAAAATCTCAGTGACGAACTTTTTTCGCAGCTGGGATTTTTTTTGCTGCATTTTCCGTGATAATCGCCCAAGCGTGTTTCTCTGCCTTTTTCTTTTCCAGTTCTTTCCACTGAGTGCGACTCACAATGTGACCGACACATGATTTTTTACCGCAACGACAAGGATGTTCTTCCCAAGTATCGACTTCAAATCCGTAATCGAAGGATAGCTCCTCCCCCATTTTGATGTTCCGCAGTGCGTGAATAAAAATGCGTTTCTCGTCGATCCATGCCTCGCAATTGGGCTCGCATGAATGATTAATCAGACGTGCCGTATTCCATGGTAAATTGCCATCCAAATCATAGTCATCATCGACGGTGAAAATGTATACAGCGGCATCACCATGCTGAGCGGCAAGTTCGGCCTGAGCATTGGCTCGGCGCTCGCTCTCTTCTTTATTGATCAACTCACCAACATACTCGATAATTTTATCGTCTTTCTTGATATCTACTGTGGCATAAACACCGCGCCCATGAATCGCCGAACCTCGCACTTCACAGAGCTCACTTTGGCTGCGATTCCACATCTTTTTGAACTTGCGGATCAGCTTCGCTTGCTTCTCCAGTGTCTTATCTGGTTCTTTTGACATCTCGTCTTGCTGCAATTACTTGTTGAGCTCGTCACGCGGCACTTCGCGCCGTTTGATTTCTGGCAGGATCATATCCTTTGGCAAGCTGATGAACATGCTGCGCAAATCTTGTACCTTCAATCCAGAGCCATCGATGAATGTCCAATTGACCTTGTCTTTATCGGAAATGGCAATTTGATAACCTTTGCTTTCGATGATCAGAGGAGTCGCCCCATTCATCACACGATAGCGGATTTCGGTGGGGATGAGCAGCATCCACTT
>CANHKJ010000339.1 GCA_947460915.1 Verrucomicrobiia bacterium | reverse complement strand
GCAAATCCTATGGTCTGGAATGTTGGTAGTGGGCGCACTCTAACAGTGAACGGCAGTTTCAACGATTGGAATGGTCAAGCACACGTTGCTTCCCTCACCAAGCAGGGCGAGGGAACAGTGATTCTTGCAGGCAATAGCAACTTTTCTGGCGGCACGACCATCAATGGAGGTATCGTAGAAGCTCGACGCAGCACACTAGGTTCCGGTGCCGTGACGATCAACAATGGTGGCGCCTTGTATGTAAATGATCAGTGGGTGCTTTGCAGTGCGAATCAGTATGGAGTCAATGAACGCAACATCGGCACGCTGACGATCAATGCGGGTGGCGTCATGCATCTCGATGCGACTAACGGATTTGCCAACGGTGTGAGCAATCTTTTTATCAATGGAGGATCGATCACGGGCGGGGCCAATAGTGACACAAGGGGAGCGCTTTTCCTGTGGAATGGCAATCAACAGATTACCGCTGGTGGAACGACGACATCTAACATCGGAGTCAGTATCGGCCTAACAGGCGCGAACAATACGATCAACGTCGATAGCGGTAGCACACTCAATATCAGCGGTGAGGTGAAAAATTCGAATTGGTTTGGCAACGGCAGCACGCCTGGGGGCTTGATCAAAGCTGGTAGTGGGACACTCATTCTTTCTGGATCTAACAGCTACAGCAGCGGTACGGTAGTCAATGGTGGAAGGCTGAAAATTGCTTTGCAAAACCAGCTGCCGGGTAGCGGCGGAATTACGGTCGCTGCGGGAGCAACGATCATCACTGATGCAGTGAACGATGCGAACACGCAGAGTATTTCAAGTATCATCACCCTCCATGGCGGAACGCTGGCTGCGGGATCCGGTACCTCGGCGCAAAACTTTAATGGCGGCAATCCCGTCGGACCTTGGGGAAACTATTACCTCGCGCCAGGATCATCAATTCAAGCAGGAAACAACAGCATTTCAACCATTTCCGCTGACCTTGGAGTGAATGGCTCGGGTGGTTACACTCCAATCAATGTGGATGGTGGATCGACTCTCATAGTCAGCGGAAAAATCTATGGTGTCGGCTACGTCAGTTGGGGTGGTTTTTCCAAATCGGGTGATGGAACTTTGTTGCTCAGTGGCGACAATAAAGCTACCAGCCAAGGTATGATTTTATCAGGGGGCACTGTTGAGTTCTCTCACAATTCGTTGCCAACAAACCTCCGTGCTCAGGGTGGCCCTGGAGGATATTCTGTCGATATGCAAGGCCATGCAACTTTGCGTTGGGCTGCGGGGAACACGCAGGATATTTCGTTTGAAAATGGCGCGTCTCAAATCAAAATCGGCGATGCTGTCACTGCCACTTTTGACACCAATGGCAACAACGTAACCCTTGGTAGCGCATTTGATTTAGGAAGTAGTCAGACGGCGGCAATCATCAAAAGTGGTGCGGGAACTTTGACCTTGGCAGGCTCTAATACCTACACAGGCACCACAACGATATCCGCTGGAATGATGTTAGTGACGGGACAGTTGGGTAACACCGCAGTCATTGTTGAATCAAACGGAGTCATTGGTGGTAGTGGGATTATTCTTGGCAGCTTGAATTTGGATGCTGGTGCAGATTTGCTCGTCAATCTCGCAGATCCACTCGAAATCTCTGGTAATGTAACATTCGATGGATTTGGTTTTGCGAATCTTCTCGGGTGGGACTACAGCACTGCGGAAAATGGAACTTACACCTTGCTTGCTGGTAACAATATCTCTCTCGCGAATGTAGCAAACGTCGGTTTGGAAAACGCCTTCGATCTCGGAGCTGGTCGTAAGATTTATTTTCAAACCGGAAGCCTACAAGCGGTGGTTGTTCCTGAGTCGAGCACTCTCTTGTTCGGCGCTCTCGGCGTTTTAGGATTGCTGCGTCGTCGCCGTTGAGAATACATTTTTTATGTTGTTAGTTCCCTGCTCTTTTGAAAGGCAGGTAACATTTTTTTCGTATCGAACATGTGGTCGTTTGGATCACCCCTATGAATTCCCGCGTTTCTTTCCCACCTATTGCATGAAATATTTTATTGATCGTTTTTTCGTATCGAAGTCCCCATTCATGGCTGCTACTTTTGTGGCTAGCACTCTGCAACTTACTTCTTTGTTTGCTGCTCCAACTGATCCTGAGCAAGTGTTTCGCAAACCGCCGGAAGATGCTCGACCTGGAGTTTGGTGGCATTGGATGGGCACGAATGTGAGCGCCAAAGGCATCACCGCCGATCTAGAAGCTTTTGCAGACGCAGGGATCGCTTCGGCGACGATTTTTGGCATGGCCGATGTCTGCACGCCCTGGGCGGGGCACATCGAAAATTCACCCACTGATGGCTTGCTCGCGTTCACTGATCCGTGGTGGAAATTGGTGCGCCATGCCGCAGCAGAAGGCAATCGATTGGGCATTGATGTTGGCATTCATAACTGCCCCGGCTACACCAGCACCGGTGGTCCTTGGGTGACGCCGGAGCTAGCAATGCAGCAAATTTTTTCGTCGAGCACAAATGTGGAAGCGGGAAAAACTTTCGACGGTGTTTTGCCCAAACCGCAGATTAATCCACAAGGCGACATGTTGTTTCCGATGATCAATAAGGAAACAGGAAAGTTGGAGAAACCGGTGATCGAAGGACGCAAAACCTTTTGGCGCGAGATTGCCGTGCTGGCGGTGCCGAGTGATGGTGTCATCGCGAAAGATGCGGTGATCGATCTCACAAAAAACATGGATGCGGAAGGTCGATTGAAATGGACTGCTCCTGCTTCGGCCAAGTGGACCATCCTGCGTTTCGGTCATACGACCATGGGGGCACTAACACAACCGAATCAGTGGGAGGTAATGGGATTGGAATGTGATAAGATGAATGCCAAGGCGGTGGAATTTCACCTCAATCATGTCATCGGCCAGCTCAAGGAACATCTTGGTCCACTGATGGGCACTGGCCTACGTCACATGTTGCTCGATAGCTACGAAGCGGGCAATCCGTCATGGACTCCGCTCATGCCACAGGAGTTTGAAAAACGACGTGGTTATGCGATACGCGCCTTTCTACCTACCTTCGCGGGGCGGGTTGTCGGCAGTGATGTGGAGTCAAAAAAATTCCGTTCTGACTTCGATCGAACGATCGCCGATCTATACCGAGATGT
>CANHKJ010000338.1 GCA_947460915.1 Verrucomicrobiia bacterium | reverse complement strand
TTGCGAGATTGCTGGTTTTCGTCAGCGTGGGCAGCGCATTGGTCGGCGATTGATTTGCCGTGAGACCCAGTGCGAAACGGAGAAGATTGGCGATGCCGCTGCCTGTCGGGTCAGCATGGGGTCCAGAAAAAGCATCATCGCTCAGCTCAGGTTCCGTAGGAAATTGCTCGGTCCGCCACTCTGCATAACGAAGAGGCTTGCCATCAAAACGGACTTCGAGAATTCGACCATTTTGACCGTTCACTGTTGCCGGAATCCGCGTTACCGAAGCTAGGTTCGATTCGGTCCAGGTGCGACCTGCAAAGGTGTGCAATCCACTCAGGTCGCGCACAAAGACCCGGAGTGGCACATCGAGCAATGATTCCCACGGGGAAGAAGCAGGCAGAAAATATCCCCCTTGATAGCGAGATGTGCTGGTGGGTGTATGATCGATGTAAATGTCGTGGGACAGAGCAGTTCCTGGATTTTCGGTGAAAATGAGGCCATTGCCTGTGGCGTAGGTTCCTTCTTGGGTCAAAATGAAAGCGCGGTTCAATCCATTCACGGCACTAGTGACAAACGAATTTCCATCGAGCAAAATGGTGCCACTGCCGTTGACGGCACCACTGCTATTCGCGGCATCGAGTGTTCCTGTGGCATTGATTTCGATTGATGCTTGCAGCGTGGATCGGAGTTTTACGGTGCCGTTGTTGATCGTCCAGGTTCCCGATTGCAAAGGCCCTGCATTCGTTAGCGAAACGGTGCCACCGCCGCTTTTGGCAACGTTGCCAGTGCCGCGCAAGACACCACTAAGTTCTAACACATTTTGTGAGCCGTCAACATGAAGGCTCGCGGCTTCAGCGAAATCGATCGCATTCGTGACAATCGCAAGATTGCCTTGGGTTCCAGGATCGTAACGCAGAGCGCCTTGTTTTCCTTGACCTGCTGCATCGGGGATTTCGCTTCCTCGGCCCGACCCGCGCAGGAAAATGTCTCCACCAAATTGATACACCGCAGGTGCAGCAATTGTTCCTGTGCTTACCAACCTAATCTGTGCACCGTCATACACTTGCACGGCAGAACTTTGACTCATAGTGGCAGCTTGCGTCATACGGAGTACGCCTTGTTCGAGAATGGTTGCACCCGCATAGTTTTTGCTTTCACCCGTCAAAGTCGCAACGCCCGTGCCCTTTTTGATTAGGGCTCCAGGTCCACTCCATGCCGACCTGATGCGCAGTGCGCCGTATTCGGGGTGCCCATTGTTGTTGGCGATGTCAATTTCTAACGAATCTTGCAAGGTCACGCCTGCTGCGACTTCCCATTCGACATAGCCCGTCGAGCTGCCATCGACTTGCATCAAGGCAGCAGCACCGTTGTTTTGAAAGGTAAAACTGTTGCCCGTATTGCGATCGCGGATTTTGTTGCGCAAAGGAGAGGCATTCATCGGGAAATGGATGCGCCCCATGGTCACGGGTGTGTAGAGATCGACGGAACGCTCGACTTCTCCGCCAGGTGCAGGAATGATCGCAGCTTTGCTATTTCCGTTAGGGTAGACTGCGGGGTTGGTCTCCCAGTTGGCGTCGTCATTCCAGCTTGCGGTACCACCGGGTAGAAATTGTGGACCTGGATCGGCGGCGAGTAAGAGCATGCGAGCTGGTGCGCTCCAGTCACCCGTGCTGCTGCGTACGCGTGCAACAATTGTGCTGGGAGTGTTAATGGTGATGGCTGTGGAGTATGCACTGCCATTGATTGCGCCTCCCGCCGCTCTTGGATCTAATCCATCGAGGCGATAGTAAATCGTTCCGCCCGAGCCACTGAGGCTCACGGTCCCGCCAGTGAGCAATGGTGTTTGCAGTGGCGTAATGTTGGGCGCGATTGGTAGGACTGCTGCATCCGTGATACGACGTCGCTCCATCCATGCTGCACGATTTTGTAGCCAAGTGAGCATTGCGGAAATTTCAGCTGGATAGCCTCCACTGCGTGGGGCGTTGTCCGTCCATCTTACAGCATCTCGATCTGCTGCCGAGCCAAGGCCATTGGCACTGTTGTGAATTTCATTTGCGATCGGATTGATGATATCGGCGAGACCCGCATTCGAGAGAGTGGTCTTGCGCAATTCCGCCCACCGATCGTAGAAGGCTTGGCGGAAGTCAGGGTCTTGGCACAATTGATTCCACCAGTCACGAGTGAAAAAATCGGTGCCATCACCCGTGCCCAGCCAAGTGTTGAAAGCATCGTCTCGACTATCATAGGACTCCATAGATCGGTCAAAGTCCCATGCTGGCCCTGCTTTGATTTTCTGATTTTCAGGTTTGTGAAAAAAGGCGCTGAGTCTTAGACCATCGACATTTTTTGCAAAGACATTGATGAGCAAGTGATCGATCCAATGGTCGCGATCGACGAAGTTCATGTAGTTGCGAGTGGTGAATCCGTTGGCGAGATCGGCATGCAGTGCATCTTCGAAGGCTTGGATATAGCTGGTGATGTACGCTACTTGGCGTGATCCCGCGAGTGCTGTGGCATTGCTTGCATAGGGACCTCCATCCAGACTGTCGAGTTTGGGGCGGCTCAGTGCGAGAAAAAAATCTCGCGGCGTGTTGCGTGTGGTTTTCCAGCTATATTCATCCGTGTCAGCCCGATCAATTTTGAACAAATACCCACCCGTCCAGTTGCCGCTCGCCTGCACATTTATGGCTCCTGCTGGTGGTGCGTCGGTTTTCTCCAAGACACGATACCCCATCCGCGTTGGGTTCATTTTGATCTGTTCGCAGATAGCATAAACACCGATGTAGTCACTTGCGGTGAGATCATCACCGGCGGCGTTCAAAAAAACTTCAACGAATTTCATTTGCGGCGCCCATCGACCCATACGACGTGACATTTCATACGCGACAGCATTGCGAATGTAAGCGCGATCGAAACTAAATGGTGCATACATCACCCAATCTGATTCGGCATTCATGCCTAACAGCGGATGGTTGATCTCTTGGTCACGGTCGTTCCAAAACGCAACGCTGTACGGTTTTTTGGCCTGGCCTTCGGATGACGAGCCTCTCCAGCGCAAACCTTGTCGCGTGGATAGTGTCGGCACACGATTGAGTGCGCTCACACCATTGGCATCGCGATCAAACAACTGAAAATAGGCACCCGAGCGATTTACACTATTCAATGTTTGATTGCGCGGATCGAG
>CANHKJ010000337.1 GCA_947460915.1 Verrucomicrobiia bacterium | reverse complement strand
GATCCGCAAGAACGTGGAGCTCCGGCGCGATGTTGTTTTCCACGCTCAGCTGGTGATTTTCACGGGACAGTAGATCCGTAATGAGATTATGTAAGCACAAAGGCTTGCCCTTGATTTGCGAAATACCAGCCGTGGATCGGGAGAACGCGAGAATTTCGTCGATTAGTTCGGCTAACTCCGTCGCTTCTTCTTCAATCGCTGCGAGGCGCGCTTGCTCGGATGCGGGAAGCTTTGTTTCGAGTATACTCAGCCCTGTGCGCATGCGAGCGAGTGGCGAACACAACTCATGAGCAATATCACCGAGGAATCTCTTTTGCCCGCTAACTAAGTGATCGAGACGTGAAGACATGCTAACGATCGCAGAACCAAGGCTGCCTAGCTCATCGCGACGGCGTGTATCCAGATTGACTTGGAATTTCCCATCCGCAATCTCATCGGTAGCCGACTTGAGCTTGCCGATATATCGCGTGATGCTGATCGCAAAGGGCATCCAGAACAGAATGCTCAATCCCAACAGCACCGATACGGCGATGATCAAGGGCTTCAAATCGAAAAACAATCCATTCCCCGTGAGGTTATTCGCGCGAATGACCCAAATGACTCGATCAGGTGCGGTGCGACCAGCTAATGGCAAATGCACAGCCGCCCAGTAATGCGGACTGCCAGCGGGAGATCGGAGAAAAAGTGGCGTTACGGGACGGTAATCGTTGGTTTGGCGCACAGGAGGCATTTCTTCTTCGAAAATCTCGGGTGGAAAATCTTCTTCTCGCATCTCTTCATCCTCAGGCGGGGGGCCGCGTCTAGGCCCAGGACCAGCACCGGGCCGTGGACCTCCTGGCGGCCCAACTCGTCTTCCTGCGGGTCCTTGCGGCGAGTTTCTGCGCAAGTGCTCGATGATTTCTTCTGGTATTGCTTCTTCGGGACGCTCTGACCAATCACCGTGTGGCATCCAGATGTAGCTTTTCGCCTGATAGGCATCGGAAAATTCCTGCACGGTCTTTTGCCAATCGCGCACCGGTTCGGTTCGGAGTTGCGCCGCCATTTGTTCGCCATACACTCGGAGTCGATCACCCGCAGGTCCTTGCAAGTAACCATCGAGACCCGCGCGAAACTGCCAGGTCACGAAAACTGTAACGATCACTGCGAGCAGAGCCATGTGCAGCATGAGCCACAGCAGCATTTTACCCATCAGCGAAATGCGCAGCCCTTTGCGGTTCACGAAAGACCTCCCTTTCCTACCTCGCCCAGCGTGTAACCAACACCGCGAATGGTGCGGATGAAGCGCGGCTCTTTCGGGTCATCGAGAAGTTTTTTGCGCAGGCTGGAAATGTGCACGTCGATGGATCGATCAAACACATCAAAGCGCCGATCCGACACTTCTTCGATCAATGCCTCGCGCGATTTCACGCGACCTTTTGATTTGATCAAGGAAACTAAGATAGAAAATTCCAACGCGGTGAGCTCTAACACAACACCTGCGAGGGTCGCTACGTGCGTCGAAACATTCACGTGAAGATCACCAAATACAAGATCCGTAGTAGTTGGCGCAGATTCCGTGATGCGCTGCGAACGACGCGTCACGGCGCGCAGACGAGCTAGCAATTCACGGGTGGAAAATGTTTTGGGCAAGTAGTCATCGGCACCGATTTCCAATCCCACAATGCGATCAGACTCCTCGCCCAGAGCGGTGAGCATCAGCACCGGGACATCGGATTTTTTTCGTAGCTCACGCAGCACCTCGATGCCGTCCATGACGGGCATCATCACATCGAGGATGATGGCATCGTATTTTTCCGCAAGGGCTTGTTGCAGGCCCGCGGCCCCATCATGACGCAGGTCCAACTGAAAGCCCATTGGCTCCAAATAATCTTTGACCAAGGCCGCAAGCTTGCGGTCATCATCAATCATCAGGATTCGGCGTGTAGCAGATGCGTTCATCGATGTTCTTGTAGGCATTCCAACACAAATCGACGAGCAGGTCGATGAGCTTTACCAATTCTTAACAATTTTTTTGCGACCATCCCGCGGAGTTGGAGACGAGAAAAAGATCGCGCCGCAGGTTTTCTCGAGGCTGCACCGTGCCGCCCTGACGCCTAATGCGAAGCAATGCCAGATCGAGCTCAGCAACGATCACGCCCGGTTGATCCGCATGCGCCCGTGCGGCGACTCCTTCGAACGGAAATCCGATGTCGCAGGGAGTCGCGATCATTGATTGCGCTTGATGGTGAGCAAATCCATCCCGCTCGCGAATCATGCCGACTCCACCAGCAGTAGCAATATACATGGTGTTTTCGACAGCACGAGCCATGGCACAACGCGTCACACGATGGTGACCATGCCAGTCATCGGTGCAATACGGCACGCAGAGAATTTCTGCGCCCGCATCCGCGATGGCACGAATTTGCTCGGGAAACTCTACATCATAGCAAATCGCCACCGCGATCTTACAACCGCCGATGTCGATCAACGCCAGTCCATCACCGCCGACCATATTCCAAGCATCGCGCTCCCACGGAGTGATGTGCAATTTGTCCTGAAAAAAAATTTTTCCCGCAGGTCCGAGAATCCACGCTCGATTGCGCAGACCATTTTCTGCCAAGCGCGGCATCGAGCCAGCCACCATCCACATTTGCAGTTCGCCCGCCAAAAGCGAAAGCCGCGAGAGCCATTCCGCTTCCTCAGGCCATCCGTGAGGAAATCCCGCAGCCACGTATTCTGGCAATACGAGCAACTGAGCCGAGTAGTCAACACGCGCCGTGCGGATTTGCCACTCGAGCTCCTGCCAATAGTCTGCGGCATCCGAAAAATCCCGATGCCCCCATTGCACACATGCTACCCGCAGTTTTTCCATAAACGATCGGCTTGGTTTATTTCACCACAGGATAATGAGCCATCAGCGCCTTCATTTCTCGCACCGCCTGCGTCATCCCTACACGCATCGCTCGCGCGACGATGCTGTGCCCGATGTTGTATTCGGTCAAATGCGGCACCGCCTCGAGCAAACGAACATTTTCATAATTGATGCCATGCCCTGCATTCACCTGAATGCCCGCCTGATGCCCGACGAGAGCAGCCTGCGTGAGACGTTCCAACTCGACTCCGACCGTCTGCGTTGTCGCATTGCCAAAACATCCGGTGTGCAGCTCGACCATTTCCGCCCCGAGTTCGG
>CANHKJ010000336.1 GCA_947460915.1 Verrucomicrobiia bacterium | reverse complement strand
GGTGGTGGCGTGGCACCACGGCTGGCGATGGCTTGGCAGAAGCGTTCAAGCGCGTAGCGTTGGGTGATTTGATGAGCATTTTCTGTGGCGGAAATTTCCTTTTGTCCTTCATACACATCGCTAGCTTGAGAGAACTGCATGTAGCGATATTGATCGAGATTGTAGGTGCCGTCGCCCGCTTTTTGGATGGCGATGTGACTGCGATCCCAAAACGATTTCCAATAGGCGAGATGGGCATTCCAGTCTGACTTCACGGGCTTGATCGCCTCGGCCTTCCATGCTGCGTGAGATTCCGCTTGATTGGTTAGAACACGAACGCAGGCATCCATTTTGGTGATCGCTTGGGGCGAAGCGATGCTCGTCGGGTTGATGCGTTGAAATCCTTTGGCCGTGAGAACGCAGCCGGAGGTGCGATGGAGGATCGGGTCTTTGGTCTTCGCGACGATCTCGGGAGAATTTTGGTTAGAAAAATTGGCCGCCCATGTGGAGGATTGATTGCGATAGCACCATGCGACCTGCTCGGAGTTATCGTGAAACAACAATGCTGCTGTGCCAGAACCAGGTAAGGGATCATCGGCGTTTTGCCATTGACGCAAAGACTCTGCGGCGATGCTGATTTTCCGAGGTGTAGGGCAATGACCTTGCACACGAATCACCGGAGTATTCGCGTCCACCCAAATGCGAAATGTGGTGTCGCCGGATTGGATTTCTACGGCTGCTTTTTCTAACAAAAGTGATGTTTTGACCTTGTTCACATCCAGTGCAGGGTCAGTGCGCAACCTCACTCGTCCGAGTTTTGGCAAGAGATGCTCGGAGTCGTAGGCATCGACTTTGGAGATATAAAAAAGAATGTCGCCATTGGATTCAAACCACACATTCATGCCAATGTCGCCATTGCCGAGTGGCATGGAGCTGGCTGAATCATTTTTGCTAGGCTCGTTCCAAACGACGTTGCAGGCGTCGAGGGTTTCATTAGCGACGGCGAGGGACACAGGAAATAAATAAGTGAGTGCAGCGAATGTTCTGAGGTAACGGGATCTCATAATGTAAATAGTATTCTCTTTTATTGGAATTAAGGTGTCGCAGGATGGAAGACGCGGAATGCTTCTACGTCGATGAATTTTCCGCGCTTCTTGACAAGGCAGAGGGTGTGACGCTCTTTGGTCAAGCCAGTGAGTGTCACGAGCGGTGAGATACTCATGCGCGTGCCGTGGTATTGGTTGATCTGTCTCACGCTTTGACCATCCAGAAATACTTCGATGGTGCCACGGTCGGGGCCTTGGGGGGCGAGGAATTGGACGGCGGTTCCGACGAAATCAAATTGCACAAAGTCTTCACTGCGATCAGTGCTGCGGATGGAGTTGTTCGGTCCAGATGCTTTCCAACTTCCACCTGCGGGATTGTAGATGCGGAACAGATCGACCTGCACATAAGGCCCACCGACTTTGACGCCTTTGAGTTCATGTTTGCCGTTCGGTAATCCTGTTAGATCAATGCCTACGACGTGGGGACGGTTTCCTGAGGCATTCATGTTGACTCGTTTCAGCGGCTTGCCATCGAGAGAGAAATCAATCTCACCCAAACCGTTGCCCACCATTATGACGCCAGTTCCATTGAAGTGAATCGTGAAGGCCTCGCCATCGGCAGCAGTGTAGTGAATGTCGCTCTGGAACTCGCCACCGTCACGGTTCTGGTGCTGCCAATTGCCGTGGTATTCGATCCATCCTGCTCCACCTGCCTGGGTGGCGGTGTTGTTGAAAACATCGCGGGTGCCGAAGATCACGGATGGATCATTTGCTCGGACAAGTCGTGAGGTGAAGCGACCTTTACCGGTGACATCCATGGCGATGACGGTGTTGAGTGAATTCCATGTTTCGCCATCGGGAAGTGTGAGGTGCAGGCCTGAGGTATTTTGCGTGAGCTTGACTGGTTTTTTGTTAGGAAGGAGGCGGGCATTGGTGAATGTCTTGCCATCAATGGGCGGGGCGAGTGTTAGAATGTTGTCGGATTGTGGCTTGAGCACGTGAATGTATTCCGTTTTATCATCCGGCGAGCGTGTGGCTACGCCCCAAGGTAAATCCGTGATCGAGCCTTTTGGTTGCCATGAGGTGCTAGGGTAGGTGTTCTTGATGGATTCGGCTACGGGCGCGATGTAGGCCCCGGCTTTTTGCATCGCTTCGAGTACGCCTTCTTCCCAGCGGCCGACGTATTTTTTTTGTCCCGTGGCAGGATCGGTCCATGTGCCATCTCCCGGATAAGGTCCTGCGGACCACGCCCAGCCACCGCCTTCGATGCATGAACCAGCGCCTACGACCGTGGCTCGATAAATGCCTTCAGGACTGCGAGTGACGGCAGGCGTGGGTGTAGGGACTTTGGGAACTTGTGCGCTCCATGTTTTGGAAATCACTTGGGCATAGGCGCTCGGCATGGTCCATGAAATGTCTGGCGAAAAATTCGCAGTGGCAGGACCAGACTCGCCGATGGGCGCATCGAAGGCATAGAGATTGCCATAGAAATTCTGGATCAGCACCGCGTCTGGTTTGCGCCAACGAATCGCACGTTCCATGCGGTGAAAATCAATGTGAACATCGCTATTTCCGCTGGGATCATTTTCATCGACGAAGAAGCCATCAATGTCATAGCGGTCGATCATTTCGCCATGGATTTCTTCCATGAAGCGGTTCCATTCTTCACCCCAAAACAGTTGTTGTCCGGGATGGCAGTAGAAAATCACCCGCACCCCCTTGGCGCGGACGGCAGTCACCATGCGACCTAACATATCGTTCTTGGGTGTATTGATGCGTGGCCGTTCATGAGCGGGCACACGCTCCACTGCAGCACTGTTGAAGAGCGGATGAAAGTTCGAATGCCATGCGGTGAAGATGAGATACTCGACGCCCATGGAGGCAATGTCCTCGGCGAAACCCTCCGCGTCAAAATTATCAGCCACATAATCTGCTCCTGCTGAAGTAGGGCTGCCGTCGAGGTTAAAGGTTGTGTGCCCGTTGCCGTCGTTCACATAGTGCACAAAAAATCCGTATTTCATCCGCTTCCAACGCTCACGTACAGAGAGACCCGTGTCCTTTACGACAAGGATTCCACCGGAGATGAATGCCGATTCAAAGTCGGCTTTTTTCGCAGCCACTGCGCCCTTGCCGCCCCATGTTCC
>CANHKJ010000335.1 GCA_947460915.1 Verrucomicrobiia bacterium | reverse complement strand
TTGAAGTGACCTTTGCCACGACCACCGGCATGCACCTGGGCCTTGATGACAAGCTTAGCACCAGCAAACTCGCGGGCCGCAGCAGACGCTTCTTCGGGTGTGGAGGCAACTTTTCCTTTCGGACTAGGGACTTGGAAGCGGTCAAACAGCTCTTTGGCCTGATATTCGTGGATATTCATAAAATTTTCGGTGCGCTTGCGCGCGAAAAACTAGGGAGACAGGCGGAATCGGTCAAGATTTGTCAGCGATTTTTGCGAAAAATTACCAAAATGAACAAAATCGGAGGTTTTCGATCGATTTCACGCATGACAGGATGCTGCGAGCAGAAGCGGAAGCAATGGTTGCCTTTTTGGCATGTTTCGTGTTCACTCTTGTTCATCCACGATTATGCAACCACGCACCAAATTTATCTGCACCCTCGGCCCCGCGACAGAATCTGAAGAAACCATCGGCGCGCTGATGGACGTCGGAGCCGATGTATTTCGTCTCAACATGTCCCACGCCAAGCACGAGTGGGCTCGGGAAATGGCTCGCCGTGTGCGCAAGCAAGCCAAAGATCGCAATGCTCACATCGCTGTGCTTTTCGATCTCACTGGCCCCTCGATCCGCACGGGTGATCTTGCGCAACCTTATGAGCTCAAAGAAGGTGACCTTGTCGAATTTCGCAAAGTCGATGCTCCCGCCACAATTCCTCTTTCCACAACGGTCAACTATGGCGGCTTGATGGATGATGTCAGTGAGGGCAATACTCTCGTCGTCGACAATGGTGCGATGCTGATGTTGATCAAAAGCGTGCGACCTGACTCGATCACCTGCGAGGTAAAAACTCCCGGCAAGCTGGGCTCGCGCCGACACATCAACTTGCCAGGTGTTCGCCTCAACCTCCCTGCTCTAACAGAAAAAGACCACACGGATTTGGCACTCGCCGTCGAGTGTGAGGCAGATTTTGTGGCGGGATCTTTCGTGCGCGATGCCGCACACGTGCGTGAACTTCGCACTGCGATGGAAAAACTCGAAGGCAGCGCGCAGATTGTGGCGAAAATCGAGGACCAAGAAGCGATCCGCAACATCGACTCGATCATCCAAGCGACAGACGTCATCATGATCGCGCGTGGCGACCTCGGTGTCGAAGTCGAATTTGAAGAACTGCCCATCTTGCAACGCCGCATTGTTCGCCGTTGTCACGAACTGGGACGTCGTGTGATCGTGGCGACGCAGTTGTTAGAATCGATGATCACCAATCCCACACCAACACGTGCCGAGGTGACCGATGTTTCCAATGCAACCTTTGAAGAAGCCGACGCCTTGATGCTCTCGGGCGAGACATCCGTCGGTGCCTATCCGATTCGCTGCATGGAAGCTTTTGTGCGTATCGCCTCACGCATCGAACGCAGCGGCGGCCTCGGCTATGCGGAACACGCGATCTTGCGCGATGAGCGTCAGAAAACATGTCGTGCTGCCGTGATCCTCGCTGACTCCCTGCCGGGTGCTTGTTTGATTGTGCTGACTCGTCGCGGCATCGTTGCCAACCACACCGCACTGCTACGTCCGCGCACACCGCTCTATGCCTTTTCCCCCAAAGAACGTGTCTGCCGTCAACTTGCCCTATCGCGTGGCGTCACCGCATTTCAGTTAGCATTTTCGCCAACCATCGACGAGACGATCCAACGCGCAGCGGAAATCCTTCGCGAAAATAACCTCGCTCAACCCGGCACTCCGATCGTCATTGTATCCGACATGCTCTCCGATCACTTCACTGCCAACTCGATTCTCTTGTATCATGCGTAAGGATTAAGATCGGCTCAATTTGTCCGATCCTTCCGATCATTTCGCATCTCTCCATGTCCGATCTCTTCCATCAACCCAAGCCGCAGAATCCGCACAACGAGCCGCTCGCCTCGCGCATGCGGCCGCAGCATCTTGACGAGATCGCTGGCCAACAGCACATACTTGCTCCGGGAAAATTACTGCGTCGTGCCATCGAGTCCGATCGCTTCACGTCACTGATTTTTTACGGTCCTCCTGGCACGGGAAAAACGACGCTCGCCACCGTCATCGCACGCATGACAGGATCACGCTTCGAGTCTCTCAACGGCGTCGAATCGAATGTCGCCGAAATCCGCGCCAAGATCGATCAAGCCAAGCACTATCGCGACATTCGCAATCAAACCACCATCTTGTTCATCGATGAAATCCATCGCTTCAACAAATCGCAACAAGATGTGCTACTGCCGCACATCGAACGCGGAGCCATTCGTTTCATCGGAGCCACCACGCACAATCCATTTTTTCACATCAATTCACCGCTGACATCGCGCTCGCAGATTTTTCAACTCGAACCCGTCAGCACCGCCGAACTGATGCCGGTGTTGCAACGGGCGATCAGCGATCCTGAACGCGGACTCGGACATTTGCCGCTGGTCATCGATGACAAAGCCCTGCATCACATTGCCGAAAAATCCGATGGCGATGTGCGCAAAGCTCTCACCGCTTTGGAATTGGCGATACTCACCACTCCTGCGGATGCCGAGGGCAAGATTCATTTATCGTTAGAAGTTGCCGAGGAATCGATCCAGAAAAAATCCATCGCCTACGACGAGGACAATCACTACGATACCATTTCCGCATTCATTAAATCCATCCGCGGCTCCGATCCCGATGCCGCTTTGTATTGGCTCGCCAAAATGCTGCACGCCGGTGAAGACCCACGCTTCATTTCTCGTCGACTCGTCATCCTAGCCAGCGAAGATGTCGGACTGGCCGATCCTGCAGCACTGCGCATCGCCATCGATGCTCATCACGCACTCGAATTCATCGGCATGCCCGAAGGTCGCATCCCCCTCGCCCATGCAGCAGTGTATCTTGCAGCTGCGCCCAAATCAAACTCTGCCTACATGGGACTTGGCATGGCGATGGCCGATGTCGCGCAAGGTCGAACGCTCGCTGTACCGCAACACCTTCGCACCAAGAGTCGAAAATCTCTTGCCTCACGCTCTGGCACAAAAGACTCGGAATTGGAGTATCTCTACAGCCACGACTACCCCGAGAACTACGTGCCCCAAGCTTATTTGCCCGAGGGCAAAAACTACTACAATCCTAGTAGTAATGGTCACGAACGAAAAATCAAAGAACGTCTCGATTTTCTCAGAGCCCAATTTGAATCCCATCAAAAATCGATTTCACC
>CANHKJ010000334.1 GCA_947460915.1 Verrucomicrobiia bacterium | reverse complement strand
TCACGCACTCAATACCGAAGTCATCAAGAATTTCCACACATTTGTCAAATCTGGCAAAGAAGAAGACTACGATGACTACGTCCGCGTTTCGTTAGAGACGGGGCCAGTCGCGATCAAAGATTTGTTAGAGTTTGTGCCTGCGGCGTCAGGGCCGATTGACATCAGTGAAGTCGAACCATTTGAGTCCATCCGTCAACGTTTCACCACGGCCGCTATGTCGATGGGAGCGCTCTCTCCTGAGGCGCACGAAACATTAGCCATCGCCATGAACCGCATCGGAGGAAAGTCCGATTCCGGAGAAGGTGGCGAAGATCCTGTGCGCTACAAGCCATACCCGAACGGCGATTTCGCGCGCTCTTACATCAAGCAAATCGCATCGGGCCGCTTCGGTGTCTCCGCCTTCTATCTGGTCAATGCCGATGAACTGGAAATCAAAATGGCGCAAGGAGCCAAGCCTGGTGAAGGAGGGCAGTTGCCCGGCCATAAGGTCAATGCCCTGATTGCTCGGTTACGCAATACACAACCTGGAGTGCAATTGATTTCACCGCCGCCACATCACGACATTTATTCGATCGAGGACTTGGCTCAGTTGATCCACGACCTCAAGGAAGTCAATCCGCGTTGCCGCGTCACCGTCAAACTTGTCGCTGAATCAGGTGTCGGCACCGTAGCCGCCGGTTGTGCCAAAGCTTCTGCCGATAACATCCTGATTTCTGGACACGATGGTGGCACAGGAGCGTCACCCCTTTCCTCCACCAAGCATGCAGGAGCCCCGTGGGAACTTGGTCTGGCCGAAGCACAACAAACACTGCTTCTCAACAATCTGCGCAATCGCGTGACACTACGCACCGATGGTGGCATCCGCAACGGTCGCGATGTGGTCATTGCCGCCATTCTCGGAGCAGAGCAATTCAACTTCGGCACCACCGCGATGATCGCGATGGGCTGTGTGTATGTTCGCAAGTGCCACCTCAACAATTGCCCCGTTGGCATCGCCACCACCGATCCCAAATTCCGCGCCAAATTCAAAGGCACCCCGGAGATGGTCATCAACTACTTCAACGGCGTCGCGCAGGAAGCCCGAAAAATCATGGCCCAGCTCGGTATCCGCACGCTGGATGAATTGATCGGACGCCCTGAGTTCCTCCGCCAACGTCACGTGCCTGATCACCCGAAGGCAAACACGCTCGATCTCCGCCCCTTGCTGCGCGATGTTTTGCCAACTGTGGCGCAAGCAACCAATACTGCCATCGAGAAGCTCTCACGCAAACGCACATGGGAACGCAATGACGGCATTGCCAAGCCCGCAATTGATTTGCAAATCATCGCCGACATCAAGCGCGCGACGGAAGTCGATCCACAAGCTGTTCCTGCGGAAGTCGAGTATGGTCCCGGGGTCGATACAAAGCTTGCCGAGGCTCTCGCTTTGCTGCCAGATCGTGCACCGATTTCTCTCAGCTACAACATCGTTAACACCGATCGCAACATCGGCACGCGACTCTCAGGACGCATCGCCGAAATCTACGGCGACCATGGTCTTACCAAACAAACCATTCATCTCACCTTCCACGGCACCGCGGGACAATCGCTCGGTACTTTCCTCGTGCGCGGCGTTTCTCTCACAGTCATCGGTGAGGCGAATGACTACGTGGGCAAAGGCATGGCAGATGGAGAGATCATCGTCGTTCCACCACAAGAAGCCAAGTTTACTCCGAGCACGAACACCATCATCGGCAACACCTGCCTCTATGGAGCGACCGGCGGTTTACTCTGCGCGTACGGTCGCGCCGGCGAGCGTTTTGCGGTGCGTAACTCAGGCGCGACAACCATCGTCGAAGGATGTGGTGATCACGGCTGCGAATACATGACCAATGGCACTGTCGCTATCCTTGGCAAGACGGGCAAAAATTTCGGTGCAGGCATGTCGGGCGGCGTTGCTTACATTTACGACATCGACGATCGCTTCTACTCGCGCCTCAACGATGAGATGGTCGTAGCTCTCGCCGTCACACGCGAATGCGACAAACAAGAACTACGCAAACTGGTCGAAAAACACTTCGAGAAAACGAAAAGTGAACGCGCTCGCAGCTTACTTGCCAATTGGGATACCAGCTTGCGGAAATTCGTTCGTGTGATCGCCAAAGAACGCGCCGCTTTGGAGGCAGCTGAAACGGAGCACGAGGCAGCGAGCTCACGCTAAATCTCGGAGTTCATTCACCAAGCGATCACAGCCGCGCCGCCGCATCAGGTGAGCGCGGCATTATTTTTTCGTTGGCGAAACAATGGGACGCAGAGCGTTCATCCATACTTCAGCCATTTTGGTACCGCCTTTTTCGTTAGGATGCACATGATCGGCAATGGCATCGGTTTTCCAATCAAAGCCACTGGCATGATCGACTAAGATGACGGGCTGTTTTTCTGAGTGAAGTTCTTTTGCCAAATCTTCTAACGCATTCCCGAGTTCAGGTAAGTAGGCATACTTCGGCAACTTGCCACTGTGAATCGGCTTGGCTAACAAAATAATCACAACAGGCTGGATTTTGCGAAAGGCCGCAATCATCGCCCGATGATCCGCCAACACCGATGGAATGGGCTTTTGATCGGCAAACTGATTGTGGCATGCGTGAAGCAGCACCACATCAGCGGGGTGTTTAGCGAAATTTTTCGGCACCACAGATGCCAAAAAATTGCTATTTTTTCCACCATAGCCTTCATGCGCTAGTGGGCCAAACGGCGAGGGTGTTGACTTGCTGCCCACAAATTTTACGGGCAATTTTTCTTCCTGCGCCATCTTCGCGAGTGGTCCACGGTAACACGTGAATGTGGATCCACCTTCTGTGATCGAGTCACCCACAGGCATCACACGCCACACTTTTTCCTGAGCAGACAAGAATGGAATCAATGCGCTGAAGATGAGAAGCTTTACATGTTTTTTCATGGTTTGCGAAGTAGGATTTGCATGTTCGAGCTCAGCGGACGTTGATGATTTTTACCATAGCCGTCAACGGCACCGAACAGATAAATCGGTTCACCATCTTCAATCAACAAGGCTGGGCGCTCCAGATTCGTCGCGGAAACTCCTAGCTCCAGACGATAGCGCGACTCTAACACTTTCGGTTGCGCCGCGGGTTTCCAGTCCAAGCCATCGGCAGAAGTGAAGAGACAAATGCCTCCCGCATTACCC
>CANHKJ010000333.1 GCA_947460915.1 Verrucomicrobiia bacterium | reverse complement strand
GTCGGTTGCGCCACCGCTCGACCAAACTGTCTAACGGCTTTGCATGCTCTTCCTCCATTTCCTCGATCACAGCGCGAGCATGAATCGCCATTTTCTCATGCAATTCCTCACGTGTGAGCAATCCGCGTTCGAACTGCCGAATCAGCTCCGGCGGTGTGGGCAAAACATCCATCGCTCGGACTATCGCTGATTTCTTTCTGCCCGCAAGCGGAAATCGGCTTCATGCTGCGAGAAAAAAACCAATCTTGCCAGAACCATCACTCACTGGCAGATTGCGGCTTCTCATGACTCATCCACTTCATCATCGCGCGCTGCTTTGGTTGCTCGTTGCGACATTTCTGTGGAGCATTAGCTTTCCCTTCGTACAGATCCTCTACGTCGAACAGAAATCACTGCTCCCCGGAGCCTCAACGCTCTTTCTCTCGACTTTACTGATGGCCACACGCTTCGGCATCGCGACGACTTTGTTGCTGCCTTTTGTCGTGGGGAAAATGGCGAAATTTACCGCCCGCGAGTGGGAGCAGGGTCTGAGTCTCGCACTTTTTGGTGGCGTGGGCATGTGGTTGCAGGCCGATGCGCTCGCCTACACCAAAGCCTCCACCTGTGCCTTCATCACACAAGGTTATTGCGTTTTTCTTCCGCTTATCCATGCGATCAAACAACGCCGTATTCCTAACATCCGAATCATCATGGCAATGATCATGGTGGTAATCGGCGTAGCTTGGCTTTCTGGAGTCAAACCGAGCGAGTTGCACATGGGCCGAGGCGAGGCTCAGACACTACTCGCCGCTGCCATTTTCACCCTGCAAATTCTCTGCCTCGAAAATCCGCGCTATCAAAACAACCGCAGCCTGCCGATCACATGGATCATGTTTCTCGGCATCACGGCCTTCGCATTGCCCTGCGCCTATATCATCGCGGACCAACCGAGTGATCTCACAACCGCTATGCAATCCACCTCATCTTGGATGCTTGTTGCCACCATGTCCTTGCTTTGTAGCATCGCCGCGTTCGGTTTGATGAACCACTGGCAAAGTTTTGTTCACTCCGTGGAAGCGGGCCTAATCTATTGCACTGAGCCCGTTTTCACCAGTATCGTGACGATGTTTTTGCCCGCGATGATCGGTCGCATGATCGGCCATCCCATCGCCAACGAAACCTGGACCTATGCCCTGATCGGCGGAGGTGTCCTTATCACCTTCGCCAACATCATCGTTCAACAAAAACCTCCGCAGAAAATAGCTACGAGTGATCAATCTCATTCTTAGTTGATAACGCGATTATCTTTCCGTTTGATGCAATGCCAGCAAACGGAAGCTTATTACTACGATTATCGTAGTAATTTCACAAATCTCTGCACTGAGATCGAAATGCTCGAATGGGATCATAGAGCAAATCACGCTCTCTGTCACAGGTCATTCACGTTCTGGTAAACATTTCCTGATCAAGCCAGTTGTGCTTGATTTACGAGTAAAATCTGACACCATTTTGACATGAACCGACGCACCGCACTCCGCATTCTTGCTCCTTCGTTGCTGTTGCAGCCTAGTTTTGCTCTGGGCTCCAAACCTACTACCAAAAAGGGTTGGGCGGGTGGTGATCGCAATGCTCACAAAAAATTTTGCGTTCATTGGTACTATACTTGGTGGCACGGCGGCAATGATAACCCGGACATCGAGTTCGTTCCGATGATCAAAAACCGCAAGGATGTTGAGGGCGGTAATTCGTTGGCAGCGGTGAAAAACATGAAGGGTATTCAGCATTTGCTAGGCTACAATGAGCCCGAGCGCGGTGATCAAGGCAATTTGTCGATTGAGGACGCCCTTAAGCATTGGCCCAAGCTCCAAGCAATCGCCGAGGCAAAAAATATTCCGTTAGGCAGCCCTGCGCCATCGTCCGATGGCAAAGGCGTGCAGTGGTTAGAAGAATTCATGCGCCAGGCGAAAAAGCAAAAACTCCGCGTTGATTTCATCGCCATGCACTGGTATCGCGGGCGCGATGCTGACGCCTTCGAAAACTTCCTCAAAGGCCTCGCTAAGGAATATCGATTGCCGGTATGGCTCACGGAATTTAACGGTTGGAGCGGGACCGAGCGGGAAAACTATGCCTTTCTCAAGCAGGCTCTGAAATTCCTTGAACGTGACAAATCGATCGAGCGCTACGCCTATTTCGAGCCCGGAAAAGGCAAAGCGCATAGCCTTTTTGGAGATGAAGAAGACGGACTCTCGCGCATGGGCGTGCTATATCGGGATGCGGGCATTTGAAGATTTGGAGCTACCATTGTTCTATGCTCGAAGTGTATCAGCCACCATCAACCACCGAAAGTAGCAATACGCAGGAGTGCGACTTCTTGCACGGCAAACAAAAGCTGTGGAGAACGCTCAAATGGATCAGCTTTGGTTTGTTGCTGCTGATTCCGATCAACGGTATCTTCGCCTCGGGCCTTGCGATGCAGCGTGTGTTTACCGAGTTATCGCAAACTGGAGCGGCCGATCCGTCTGAACTTGCAAATAAAATATCTGTAGCAATGCTTACGGCATTCTGGGCATGTTTACTGACGTTGCCCGTTTTCATTTTTTGGATATTTGCCATCATACGGCATCGGAAATGGAAAAAATCCGCAATTTTTCTAAAGACTGCGCCCTCAAATCGCGTTCGCTAGTACAAGATTGCCTTGTGGAAACTAACATCTGTGTTTTTCTTTGACATTAGTTTGTGTATTTCTAATGTAAATGGAGACCCATGAACAATCAACGACATGCCCCTGCACTTGTCGCGAGGCTTTTTGCCGCCTCGCCTCATCCTTTTCGCCGATTGCACGTGAGCTGGCGGCGTGGCTTTACTTTGATCATCACCATCAGTTTGTTGGTCTTGCTCACCATCATCGCTGTGGGTGTGCTAAGTCTCTCCGCGATTGAGTTGCGCCGTTCATCTACCTTGGAATCGCGCTCTGTGGCCATGGCCAATGCTCGATTGGGTTTGGTGATGGCATTGAACCGCTTGCAAATGGAAGCTGGTGATGATCGTCGTATCACTGCAGATTCCTCGATACTTACTCCTGCTGCCGCAGCAGGAACCACGCCGAGTGTGAATTCTGCCGCTGTCGGAGTGTGGAACGGTTGGTCTCCCGATCTCGCGGCACGCGCCCGCTCGGGAACCGCGACGGTTGATTACAAGGCTCCCAAATCTCAAACGGGATT
>CANHKJ010000332.1 GCA_947460915.1 Verrucomicrobiia bacterium | reverse complement strand
ATCTACGCCTGCAACGTTGCCGAGGACGAACTCGCGACCGCATCGGCCGATCCTGATTCGCAGCCACTCGTCGCCAAGGTCCGCAAATTTGCCGCCGAAAACTTCGGTGCCGAGGCCGTCGTGATCTCCGCGCGCATTGAAGAAGAACTCGTCGATCTCGATCCCGAAGAAGCACAAGCATTTCTCGCCGACATGGGCGTCAGCGATAGCGGCGTCTCCACACTCATCCGCGGTGTCTATCATCTGCTCGGTCTGCGCACCTACCTCACCACAGGCGTGCAAGAAACACGTGCCTGGACGATCAATGCCGGCGACAAAGCTCCCGCCGCCGCTGGAGTCATCCACACCGACTTTGAACGCGGCTTCATCGCTGCGGAAATTGTGCACTTTGATGACCTCGTCGCCACGGGCTCGAAATCCGCGGCACGCGATGTCGGCAAGCTCCGCATCGAGGGCAAAGAATACGTTGTCAAAGACGGCGATGTGATCGAATTCCGCTTCAACGTGTGATCATAAGAATCGTCAATCGACACATTTCTGACGAATTTTTGCACTGATTGTGCAAATTCTTTCGCCATTTTCGCGGTTTCGAAGTAGAATGACTCTGTGCGAGAGAACAACACTGTTCTTGCACTGATTGCTCGTGACTCTGAGTCATCGAGCTGCGATCCATCACACCGAGACATTTCTCCTCCATGAAAAAGCTCAACATCTCTCCATTAGCCGAGTCCAATCGCCCAGAGCACAACAGCACAGCTGCACCAAAATCCGGCGCAGGCGCTGCTCTTTCTTGGCTCGCCATCGTCGCCTTTCTCGGCGGTGGAGCTTGGTGGGTTACCCAGCAAATGGGGAAAAAGCCCCCGCAAGCAGCTGCCGCAGCAGCAGAAGCCATTCCCCTTGTAACGATCATTGAGAACGCCAACAAGCCAGCCACTCCCACGCCGACTGCACCCGCACCAACTGCCCCTACCGTCGTAGTGCCTCAACCCACAGCTCCCATTGCCGAGGTCACTCCCGTTCCCATGCCCGAGGAAACCGCTGCACCTACCATTAGCGCGGAGCTTTCGGCCAAGCTCGACGAACAAGCGCCAGAACTCGCTCTCGTCGGCATGGATGCCACCAAGCGCGATGTCGTCGCTTTTGATAAGCAACTCATCATTGATGTCGCTCGCGAAGGTGCATGGGATCCCTACCGCCTGCACCTCCAACGTTCTCTGACTGCGGCCTACAAAAAATTGCCGACCGATGGGAACGGACGCAACCGCTTCCAAGCTCTCTGGGAGCAACCCTCCTTCTACCAAGCGTTTCTCCGCTGGCGCGTGCTAACCCTGCTACCCTCCGAGCTCATCACCAAGGACGGCTACGAAGGCGGCATGTTTTTTACCTGGCTGCTTGAGCGCAACGAAATCATGGAGGAAATCCTCCTCACCATCAATCCACAAAAGGACGACCTCCCCCAAGTCACCAAACTGCTCTTTGACGCTTGGCAATCCACTGCCGAAACGCAACGCGAAAAATACATCAATCTCGCCATCGCCTGCGCCGTGGTTTTCGATCGCGACCAAGCCATCACCACACCTTCCGAGGACGAAAAATACGGCGAGTCCACCACCATCAAGCCCCTCGCCCGCTACCGCTGGTACATGGAGAAAAACGAAGCAGGCAAGCTCACCGCACCCGTTCACCACAGCTCCGCACGCGATCTCGTTTGGGTCGTTTGCGCCCCCGTATCCACCAAGGAGCTCGACTGGGCCATCGCCAAAATGAACATTAGCCGCCGCAACTGGGGCAACGCCTACGGCATGATCGAATACCTCATGGAGCGCGCCGTCAATGGCCTCAACCCCTACAAAGAATACACCTTCGCCGAGATCCTCAAAGAAGGTGGCATCTGCGGCGATCAATCGTATTTCTGCGTCAATACCGCCCGCGCTCACGGCATTCCCGCCATGGTTCTCAGCGGCGAAACCGACCTCGGCGGCCACGCCTGGGCTGGCGTGAAAGTGAAAGACGACGAGTGGAGCACCATGGTTGGCCGCATCGGCGGTGCCGCCAATGGCAAAGCCGGCAACCCTCAAACCGGCGGCGACCTTAGCGAACAAGAAATCTGGCTGTGGAATGACAGAGCCCAACAAAGCCGCCTCGCTACGATCACCGTGTTCCGCCACCTCTGGCTCGCCGATTTTTTTGATACCATCGGCGATGCAAAAGCCTCCGAGGAAACCATCCGCCTCTCACTCACTCCAGGGCGCATGTTTTCGGAAACATGGTCGCGTCTGCACGATCTGTTAGTGAAAAAAACCGCCGCCACTGCTGACCCGAGCAAGCCTGAGATTCTCAACGAGTGGATTGAATTCATCGATACCATGCGCGATCAATTCAAAGAAAATCCTCGCATGGCTGCCCTCGCCGCCGATGCCGAGAGCAAATACATTTTCCCCTACGCCAAGGAAGAAGACGCCCGCCGCACTCTCGTGCGCGAGCGCCGACGCATCGAACGCAATGCCGGTGAACAAAAAGACCTCATCGCCGATTCCCTCAAACGCGAGGCTGACTTGCTCTTCAAAAACGGCGAAGGCGGAGACGATGCTCGCGACAAAATTTCTCGTCTCTACGACCGTGCCCTGCGCGACTACGGTGGTAGCATTACTGGCTTCAAGCAAATGGCCGAAAATTACTTCGCCTACATGAAAGACGATCCCATCACCGCGCGCAAGGCCGCGCGCGACATCGAGCTCGCCTTCCAACGCGTCGTCGAGACTGGCTCCAAAGATTGGTTCCGCGCCAACACCGAGACCTCCATCTACAAAATGATCTGCTCCTACTATCGCACTGCTGGTGACGAGAAAAAAGCCGAGAAACTCGAAACTCGCTACGAGCGCCTCCTCCGCGCCGCCGAACGTGGGGCGCTGTAAGCATTGGTCGATTGGTCACTAGTCACTGAAACCAATGCTCGCTCCTAAAAGAACGCATTCAATCAAACGCCGACTGTTGTGGACTTTCGCGGTTCCCCTCATCGCAGTTGCCATACTTTGGGCGTACACATCAATTCCCATCGCCGCACCATGGGCCGAATTTGGTTATTATGGTAAGTTCAATCAAGTCCAGAGGATTATCCACGAGATGCCCAGCTTGAGCATTGCCGATCATTGGCAGCATCATGACGTCACCATGGAAGATTTCGGCTTCACAATAACCAACCAAGATGGGGT
>CANHKJ010000331.1 GCA_947460915.1 Verrucomicrobiia bacterium | reverse complement strand
TTCTTCTTTTTTGAGAAATTGCTTGAACAGGGTGATGCGTTCTGCGGGCGAGAGCACACCTTCACGGGCGGGTGCGAAAAATTTTTCGGCTCGTATTTGCAGGGGAGAACTAGATTCGCTCATGGGAAAGGGTGGGGTGCAGATTTTTTTTGTTAGAGGCCGATGGCTGACTTAACGGCTTCGCGTTTGAGCCGTAGTTCACGCCACTCGTTGACCACGCGGCTAGCCTCGATGACACCGCATCCGGCGGGAAGCAGCACGGATTGATCATGCCACCAAATGCCGCGAATCGCCACAACGGCGCGAAACACGCCATCGTGCCAGAGTCCGAAAGGTGCGCCAAATTCCGCAGGGCATCCCAAATGGGAGCGCCACTGCAGCAGCATTTCCATCGTCTCTTTGGTGCGCGGCAATGGCCCGAGAGCAGGCGTGGGATGGAGTTTTCGCAATAAGGATTCTACCGACGTAGCTTCTTCCAGTGCGACTTCGATCAAGGTTTGGAAATGCACGATCGGACCAAGATCAAGGATGCTGCGTTCTTGGCGCGTCAAGGTCCCCATATCGGCCAACTTCGCAATCAGACTTTGGGCAACGTATTCGTGTTCGCGAATTTCCTTTTCATCAACGGCGAGAATTTCACGCTCTTCACTGCGAGCGGTGCCAGCGAGCGCCATGGTGTGCAAGGTGCGATCCCTGAGAGAAAAGAGCAATTCCGGCGTGGCACCAGCGAATCCGCCTTCGGCATCCATCCAACCGTAGCAAATTTTCGGATCGCCCACCTTCGCAAAAGCTTGGCCCAGTGCGCGCAGATCGCCCTCGGTGCAGGTGCCATGCTCCACACTCACGGGCACGGTTTTTTCGAAAATCCCTTTGCGGATGGCTTGCGAAATGTCCTGGAACACCTGCGCAAACGAGCCGGCATCTGGCACCGACCAAGTGATGCGTGGCAGCTCTGTTGTCGGCACATCTGCGGCATCGACGATTTCCCAATGTGCCGGAATGCGCCATGGCATTTCCTGCGTCAGCCCAAAGTCGTTGAGATAAAAGGCCACGCCCTCTGCTGGGCGCGTTGCGCTGCGGGTAAATGGTCCATAGCCGATCAGGCGCTTGCCTTGCGGAAGCCCGAAAATCGCCCATTCTTGAGAAACAGATGTCACTGCGACAAGGTCAACACATTCAAGACGACAGTCCAGCTTTTTTCACTTATATGCAGTAAGCTTGCTGATTAAGCCCCATTATCACAACGGGTTTGTGCATCCATGGTATCGTTTTTCACAAATTCGAAATATTGAGGAAAGTAATCAAGACATTCCGCACATTCATTCATAAAAACTTCAGCGCTAACACCATCACATGTTAAATATTTGCTCATGGGAAATTCAATGTGGTGAGAATAATCTATGACGATAGGTCTTCCATGGATTCCGGCTCCTGATGAAAGTGGTGAGCCAAGGAGAATTCCTATTCCATGCATGAAGTCAGCATATTGCTCGCACCATTCGATATCGTCTCTTTTGCAGCACGGGCGTTGGCAATGGGCGCGGAGACTAACGTATGACAAATCTTCAGTACCTACCTCAAAGAGCCATTCGGGATATTGAGCTTGCATTTTCAGAGCGTATTCTTTGAACATGGTCAACGCGGCCCTTCTAACCTCAACATTATAATCTATTTTTATCCCTGAATTGATTTTTCCCACTTTGCAAGTATCGCTTTTGTTCACTTTACAAGTATCGGCAGTTAAGCGAATCACACTATCCAGCATGTATTTGCTGTATAACTTGGGATTTTTCTTAATATTCTCGACTAGATTCAAAATCACAGGGTCTTTCTGTAAAAGAAGTCCAGCGATAGCCGCTACTTGAATCTGCTCTCCCATGAAATCATTTTTGCCGAAATATTCCTTTATGGTATTGTGCAAAAAATCTGGAGCTATACGAATATCGTGCTTGTTCAGAGTACTCAGAATACTTGACAATAGCGGATGATCAACTCTGAGTATGCGCGAATCCTGTAACACATTCATGGTGCGTGAAGAATCAATGGCTAACATTAGACGCAAGGGGTCATACATATCATCACCAACTTTTGGATGTAGTAACATGGTAATGCAATGCTCCATGACAAACTTACGGAAATTACTCTCCATACGGCCAGATTTGAGCGCAACAATAGCCCCATAGCGCGCTTGAGCCCTCAACATGGAGTCTGGGTCAGAAAACAAAGGCGTTACCGCCTCAAGAATATCGTCGGCACCAGCGGCGACAAGGTAATCAGTGATAGCGTAGAGCGTGCGCCGATCTTGGTGACGCAACCAAGGCAGTAGTATATGCTTTAACTCCGAGTCACAGGATTCAGGACGAATCATCCGGAAGACACGAGTCGCTAAGCAACGGTCACCTCCCGGATCTGCGATCCAATTAAAAGCATCAGCTCGCTTCAAAGCTGCGGTGAGATCTGCTCTCACCAATTCCAAGCGAGGATAGACAAGTTTGTAATAATCAACTTCTGTGTTACCCTCTAAATACTTCTCGACCCAATCCTTAAGAGTAGCTGAATCAATTTCTTCAAACCATTGGTATTCTCTCATTACTTTATTTTCTTAATTGATCAAATGCTTTCAGTCACGTTTTGAGTATAGCACCAGATGTCGCCATCTCCGTGTTAGCTTCTCTTTGGTCTTTATTCTCTCATTTTTCCATCATTTCTGCCCGCTGGATCAATGCCTTGGCGGCCTCAACGTTCTTTTTTTGCTGCTGCCACCAGCTCGCGAGCAAGCGCATGGCGGCAGCGCTTTCTTTTTTCTGCGCTGGTGTATAGAGCTTGATCGCCTGACGCAACGAACTCTCTGCGAGCTCCGCTTTGCCTGCATTCCAGTAGGCCTCAGCACTGCCAAGCAAGTAGAGTGGCTCCGTGATCGGCTCGGTGGAAAGTTTTGCTGCTGCCTCAAAAAGCGCAAACGCTGTTTTTTGTGTCTCGGGATCGCGCTGATTCGCAATCGCATACAGGTACGCTAGACCAACGTCCTTCGGGTGATGAAAAACGGCTTTTTCTAACAAAAGTCGCGCACGCCGAGCTTCGTTTGCCTCGATCCAAGCCTGCCCCAGATCGCGAAACTCATCGATCTCACCGCCGCGGATCTTGAGCAACTCAGCGCGATGATGCCGCGCGGGTTCGATTTTTTCTTGCTTAGTGTAAAGCTTCGCAAGCGATTGATGAGCGAG
>CANHKJ010000330.1 GCA_947460915.1 Verrucomicrobiia bacterium | reverse complement strand
GCTTGCCCGTGTGGGACAGCAGCGCGCGGAATTATAAAACTGCGTAAAACGCAAACCTTCTTGGGCAAGTCGAGCCAAATTCGGAGTGTCGATCTCGCCGCCATACGGTGCGATGTCTGAAAATCCCATATCATCCACCAACACCACAATCACATTCGGTCGCGCCGCTGGAGTTTTTCCCTCAGCTACTCCTAGCGATAGACTCAACAACAACACGCGCAACAATTTCATGACCGAAGCACTGTGGCAATCGAGGCGATGATGTCGATCACCGAATGCGGCATGGCATGTCACCAATCACATGCGAGTCGCATTTTTTGCCTCACACTCATTACCACAAGTCCGGCATGTTCCAAAAATCACAGACTTTTTTCGGATCGATTTGCGCTCGACCATTTCGCTTGCTCTCTGCGCATCTCTTCTTATGCTCAACGCATGTTGAAAAATGTGCTGTTGCTCTTTTGCGTCTCTGTGGCCATAGCGGCGGAGACTCCACGCAAGCCGAATGTGCTGGTGATCATCTCGGACGATGCCGGCTATGCAGAGTTTTCAATGCATGGCTCGAAAACAATGGAAACACCGAACATCGATTCGATTGCCAAAAATGGCATGCAATTTACGCAAGGATATGTCTCGGGCTCGGTGTGCAGTCCCACCCGTGCAGGCTTGCTCGCGGGCCGCTACCAACAACGCTTTGGCCATGAGTTCAATGTGCCGCCATCGATCAGTGAAACAAACGGCCTAAACCTAACAGAAAATTTGTTGCCAGCGGTGATGAAATCGGCAGGGTATCGGACCATCGCGTTGGGCAAATGGCATCTCGGCTATGCCCCCAAGTTTCATCCGCTCGAACGTGGCTTCACGGATTACTATGGCTTCTTGCAAGGATCGCGTTCGTATTTTCCGCAAGAAAAACCGAGCAAGCTCAATGGGCTGATGCGTGATCGCGAGTATATCAAAGAAGAGTTCACCTACATGACCGATCACCTCGCCGAAGAGACGGCGAAATACATCACCAAGCACAAGGCCGAGCCATTTTTCATCTATCTCGCCTTCAATGCCACTCACGGCCCCAATCACACTACGGAAGATGATTTGAAAAAAGCAGGCGGCAATAAGATCAAGGCGATGACCATCGCGCTCGATCGCGCCGTCGGTGTGGTGTTAGATTCGCTCAAGAAAAATGAGATCGACGATGATACGCTGGTATTTTTTCTCAACGACAATGGTGGAGCCGCGGGACACAATAATGCTCCTTTGCGCGGGATGAAAGGACAAACCTGGGAAGGCGGCATCCGCGTTCCGTTCGCCGTGCAGTGGCCCGGCAAAATTCCTGCGGGTCAGAAGTCGGACAGCCCCGTGATCGCGCTCGATATTTTCCCCACTGCGATGGCAGCTGCGGGCATCGAAAAATCACCCGGCAAGCCGCTCGATGGCACCAGCCTGTTGCCCTTGATGACCGGCAAAAGCAAAGAGAAACCGCACAAAACCTTGTATTGGAAAATGGGCAACACCTGGGCGGTGCGCGATGGCAATCTCAAACTGGTCGCCGTCAATGGTCAACCTGGTGGAGCTACGGCACAACTGTTCGATCTCGCGAAAGACCCTAGCGAAACAACCGATCTTAGCAGCAAACAGCCCGAGGATGCCAAGCGTTTGCGGGCGCTCTATGATGCCTGGGTGACGACACATCAACCCACCCCGTGGGGAAAAGGAAAAACGGAACCGAAAGCAGGCAAAAACCGGAAAAAGAAAGCGGCTCAATGAGCGCTGTGTGATCAGGCCTTTGGCGTGAAAATTTGTTGGCATAGCATGCAGGTTTTTCCATTGCAGCCACGGGCCGTGCAGTATTCTCGACCCGCAAAAATGATTTGCAAGTGAAGCTTGTTCCACTTCTCGCGCGGAAAAAGTTTTTTCAGATCCGCTTCGGTTTGTTCGACGGATTTTCCCGAAGAAAGCTTCCAGCGTTTAGCGAGGCGATGGATATGAGTATCGACGGGAAATGCCGGCACGCCGAAGGCTTGGGCCATGACCACCGATGCGGTCTTGTGTCCCACTCCGGGGAGCGCTTCGAGCGCAGCGAAATCTTGCGGCACCTCACCATTATGATTCTCGACGAGCAATCTGGAGAGCTCAACAATGGCAGCACTTTTGCGAGGAGAAAGCCCACAGGGGCGAATGATGTCGCGCACTTTTTCCACGGGCACGCGGCTCATGTCGTGCGGATTGTTGGCAAGCTGAAACAGCGCTGGCGTCACGGTATTGACGCGTGCATCGGTGCATTGTGCCGATAGCAAAACGGCGATCAAGAGCGTGTATGCATCGGTATGATCGAGCGGAATCGGTGTCTCGGGATAGAGCTCCTCAAGGCGATGCAGCACATAGGCGGCGCGTTCTTTTTTGTTCATGAGGCTTGTTTCACGTAGGCACTTTCATGAAGTTGTGATGGCTTGCGACCACTGAGAATCAACCACCACTCGCGCGCGCAACCGATGATGATGGCTGCGACTAACACGAGAAACAAAGCAGTGATGGCGATGTCCACGCGGGCATTGGTGATCGATTGCTCAAGCAGCGCTCGCTTGGCCTCTGGGAGATCGCCGGCGAGTAAGGCGCGTGATTTTTCGATACCAGGCAGAAAGCCCGCCGCCTTCGGTGAGAAAATTTTCATCCATCCTGCCGTGAAGGTGACGACGGTGAGAAAACACATCGGAATCAGGGTGACGAGGCAGTAGCGAACCTTGCCCATCTTGATCAGAATCGTTGTGCCGAGGCAGAAGGCAATGACGGCGAGCAATTGATTGGAGATGCCAAAAATCGGCCATAGACTCTTGGCGATGCCTTCGGGGTCTTTGGCACCTTGATAGAGGAAATAACCCCATGCTGAGACTAACAGAAACGTCGACAATACGTTCGCACCCCATGAGCCTGTATCTTTGAGCTTGGGCACAAAGGTGCCGAGGAAGTCTTGGAGAATGAAACGACCAACGCGCGTTCCGGCATCGAGCGTGGTGAGAATGAACAAGGCCTCGAACATGATCGCGAAGTGATACCACAGCGCGAGTGCGTCTTTTCCTTTGAAGACTTTTTGGAACATCACCGCCATGCCGACAGCGAAGGTCGGTGCGCCACCAGCCTTGCCAATCATCGTGGGCTCTTGCAATTGCTCGGCAAGAATTTCCATGTCTTGCAGCGTCACCGCATACTCGGGGCCGTAGTTGTTGATTTTTTCCAACTGCATTTCCACAGCCACAGGATCGCG
>CANHKJ010000329.1 GCA_947460915.1 Verrucomicrobiia bacterium | reverse complement strand
GGTGGCTACGATGCCTATAGTACCACGATGGCGCATTTCATTCGCGATGTTCGCAAAGATCTTGCGGCACCGAAACTTCCGTTTGTCATCGGAGTGCTCGGTGTCGGTGGCCCCACGGAAAAATACGGCCCAGACCAACAGCGTTATAAGGTGATTCATCAGCAATTTCGCGATGCGATGGCTGCCCCCGCGAGTTTACCCGAGTTCAAGGGCAACGTGGTTGCTGTGCGCACAGAACAATTCTGGGATGCCGAATTGCAAGCGGCGATCAACAAGGATAACCTCATCAAGCGCGAAGCCGATCAAGCGGCAAAGCAGCAGAAGTTGGCACCTGCCGAGGCGAAAAAATTGCTCGAAGAAAAACGACTCGCTGGGCTCAATGAACGCGAGCGAAGCATTATGGAAAAAGGCATTTCGAACTTCGAGTTCCATTATCTTGGCTCTGCAAAAATCCTTGGCGGCATTGGCAAAGGATTCGCCGAGGCAATGATTGAGCTCAATGCCAAAAAGTAAGCGATTGATTTAGCCATTGCCCTGAAAGAATATCCACTTTATTTACGAATCTTATCACCATCATGAAAACCCTGTTATTATTGATCAGTCTAGCACCATGCCTCGTGCATGCGGAATTAACTGTGCCTCATTTTTTCTCCGATCATATGGTGCTGCAGCGTGAGCGTGCTGTGGCCATTTGGGGCAAAGCAAATGCTCTTGCGGAAGTGAAGGTCGAATTCAAAGGGAAGTCCGCCCAAACCAAAGCGGATGCCGATGGCAAATGGCGTGTGCAATTGGAAACCGGTGCCGCCGATGCCAAAGGAGCCACGATGTTAATTCAGTCAGGCGCCGAGAAGAAAGAAATCGCGGATGTTCTCGTTGGCGAAGTCTGGTTTGCTTCGGGGCAATCGAATATGTCCTATCAAATGAAAGGATCACCGCAGTATGCTGATCTAACAAAAAAATCGACGCATCCGAATTTACGAATGTTCGATGCCCCTCGCGTCACGGCGGTGCATGCGCAAGATGACATCGCTGGTAAATGGGCGGCCGCCACTCCCGAGACGGTGCCGAATTTTTCTGCGGTGGCATTTTTCTTTGCCCGCAAACTGCATTTCGATCTGGGTATCCCGATCGGCGTAATCAACAGCTCATGGGGCGGAAAACCCGTCGAGACATTTACTAGTCGTGAAGCCCTCAACACACTGCCAGGCACCAAGGCCTTGGTCGATGCCACACTCAAAGCGGATGCCAACTACGATGAAAAAAAAGCGCAAAAAGTCTATCTGACGCAACTAAAAAAATGGCAGGAAATGACTCAGCAAGCTGCGAAGAAGCCCGCCAATCAACGCGGAATAATCGCTCCTCGTCCTATGCCGCCCAAGCGTCCGCTCGATCTCGAAGGCAAGCCAGGTGTGCTGTTTAATGCGATGATCCATCCCTTCATCGGCTACACGATGCGCGGGGCGATCTGGTATCAAGGAGAGGGGAATGCAAATGCTAATGCAGTGCCCTACGATCTCACCTTGCCGCTGATGATCAACGATTGGCGTAAGCGCTGGAACGATGAGTTTTCCTTCTACTACGTGCAACTCGCCAACTTCCAACAACCCTCGACCGCTCCTGGCACAGCACATCCATGGCCCTTGCTGCAAGATCGCATGCGCCTTGTCTTAGCCACTACGCCGAAAACTGGAATGGCGATCATCAATGACGTTGGCGCGGCGAATGACATCCATCCGAAAAACAAAAAAGATCCCGGTGAACGTCTCGCGCTGTGGGCATTGGCCAAGGATTATGGCAAAGATATCACCTATTCGGGGCCACTCTATCAGTCTAACGAAATCAAAGGCGATGCCATCCGCGTGACATTTGCGCAGAGCGGTACAGGACTGAAATCGCGCGATGGTAGTCAACTGAAGCGTTTTGAAATCGCTGGCGCCGATCAAAAATGGCATTGGGCTGAAGCGAAGATCGATGGCAAAGACAGTGTGTTGGTTCGCAGTGCCGAGGTGAAACAACCTGTCGCTGTGCGTTACGCTTGGGCTGCCAATCCCGAAGGTGCAAATCTGATTAACAGCGAAGGTTTACCGACTTCCGTATTCCGTACGGACAACTGGTCGCAAACGATGCCGAAAGTTACTCCCAATAAAATCAATAAAACTCCCGTGAAATCAAGATGAAAATCTTCGCGATTTTTTGCTCCATCGCCTCGCTTGCGTTTGCCGAGGAGCGTCCTAACATTTTGATCATAATGAGTGACGATCAAGGTTATCAAGACGCTGGATTTCAAGGCAGTAAGCAAGCGATCACTCCTCACCTCGATGCTCTAGCGAAAACGGGAGTGCGTTGCACCAACGGCTACGTGACTTATTCTGTTTGCTCACCCTCACGTGCTGGCGTGCTAACAGGTCGTTATCAAGCACGTTTTGGCCATGAAAATAACCCTGTCTATGATCCGTTAGATCAGCAGGAAGGTCTGCCGCTTTCAGAAAAATTGCTACCTCAGTATTTTCAGCAAGCAGGTTATCAGACCGGGTGGATCGGCAAGTGGCACTTGGGCTCTGCGCCTGCATACACACCATGGAAGCGCGGTTTTGATGAGACGTTTGGCTTCATCGGTGGCGGCCATTGCTTCACTGGATGGAAGCCGAATCAGTTTCAGTATGCCTTGCCCTTGATCCGCAATGGCGAATCGATCAACGATGTGCCCGCCCATTTGACTACGGCTTTGGGCGACGAAGCTGCTCATTTTGTGAAACGTCACAAGGACAAACCATGGTTGTTGTATTTGCCTTTTAATGCTCCACACACACCACATGAGCCGAGTGCGGAACGTCTAGCGAAATTTTCTCATATCTCCAACCCAACAAGGCGCAAATATCTGGCACAATTGAGTTTGTTAGATGATGCCATTGGTTCTGTCATAACGGCGCTCGATGCCACATCGCAGCGGCAGCGCACACTGATTTTCTTTTTCAGTGACAACGGTGGGCATACCGATAGTGGATCGAATAATACTCCTTTGCGCGGCATCAAAGGGAGCTTATTTGAAGGCGGCGTGCGTGTGCCATTTTTGGTGAGTTGGCCAGAGAAATTTCCTGCTGGCGTGGATTACACAAAGCCTGTTTCATCGGTCGATGTGCTCGCAACCTCTCTTGCCGCAGCAGGTATAGCGATGCCGACGAATCAAGTCTACGACAGCGTGAATCTCGTGCCTCATTTGAGTGGTGCAGTCAACGCTGCGCCGCATGATCGACTTTTCTGGCGCATGCACGGCAAGCAATTGTTCGCGATGCGTGAAGGCAAATGGAAGCT
>CANHKJ010000328.1 GCA_947460915.1 Verrucomicrobiia bacterium | reverse complement strand
GGAAGGATAGGGGAGAGAGAAACGATTACGCCAGAGGTTTTTTCCACATTGTAATGGAGAGAAAGTCGCTTGCTGGGCAGATCGGCATCCAGATCCTGAATCTCCTGCCACGTGACCAGCGTCATGTGCTTCTCGGGGCGAAACAACGGGAAAATTTCGATGCCGAGAGGCGTGAAGATCAGGTAGGCGTGGCGGACGCAACGTTTGCCTAACAAGAAAAACCAAGCCATCAGGGGGAGTGGCAACAGAGCGGTCCAAGCGTAGCCTTCGAGGCGTGGCCGCTCGAACTGCGTGCCCGAAGTGGCCAGCGTCCAAAGGCCCATCGAGAGGGAAAACATCATCACCGCAGCGATCAAAAATAACAATCCCTGAGCCGCTCGAGTGAAGCGGATTTCCTTTTCGGGAGATGCAATTTTTTTCGGAGAAGCCATGAGTGGATTTCGGACGACCAGCATCCACAATCTGAGGGCGGGGTCAATGGGAATCAAATGGGGTAGTTTTTAGTTTTCGGTATTAAGTTGTTAGAAATGGGTTTTCCGAGTGAGTTGAAAAATGGTGATTTTTTCTCATCGCCAAGCAGCATCAGGGAGGTATGCTGGGGGCATATGGATTGGTTGAGCGCAGAATTGTTCTGGTTTCTTTTGGGATTGGTCTTGCTCCTTGCGGAGTTTGCCCTGCCGGGAATCATCATCATGTTTTTTGGCATCGGCGCTTGGGTGACTGCGTTGACAACGTGGATTGGGCTGACACCGAATGCCACCTCGCAGAACATTGTGTTCGCGCTCTCCTCGGTGCTTTTGCTTTTTGTCTTGCGGGCGCGCTTGCAGAAAATTTTTGTCGGCGACTCCACACAGGACACAGTGGAAGACGAATACACCGGCAAAGAAGCCATCGTTTTGCAAGACGTCGATGACAGCAACGGGATTGTCGAAATGAAAGGTGCCGAATGGCGCGCTCGCTCTGCCAGCCCGATTCCCGCTAAATCCGTGGTCATTATCGAAAAACGAGAAGGCCTGACCTTACACGTTCGCCTCCGCTAAAAATCAACTTTTTACCCCACATACTACTATGCAACTGACACCATTGTTATCCACCGTTCCCTCACTCATTCTCGCCGACTCGGGCTTGGGTATAGGGGTTTTCGTTAGCATCGGACTGATCATCCTGAGCCTCGTGGCGCTTGTCAAAACGGCAAAAATTGTGCCACAGCGGCAAGCTTATGTCATCGAGCGCTTAGGAAAGTACCACCGCACGCTGGATGCTGGTTTTCACATCCTGATTCCGTTCATTGATCGCGTGGCGTATCGTCACTCGCTGAAAGAAATGGCCATGGATGTGCCGCCGCAAATGTGTATCACCAAGGACAACATCGCGATTGAGATCGACGGTATTCTATACATGCAGGTGCTCGATGCAAAACTCGCTTCCTACGGTATTGAAAATTACTACTATGCGGCCTCGCAGTTGGCGCAAACGACATTGCGCTCGGAAATTGGTAAGCTGGAGCTGGATAAAACCTTTGAAGAGCGGGATACGATGAATGCACGAGTGATCGCGGCTCTCGATAAGGCATCTGAGCCTTGGGGGCTGAAAATTACCCGCTACGAAATCGCCAACATCAAGCCTCCGCAATCGGTGCAAGACGCGCTGGAGAAACAAATGCGTGCGGAGCGTGAACGTCGCTCGCAGATCGCCCTTTCCGAAGGTACACGGGAAGCGCAGATCAACGTGGCTGAGGGCCAAAAGCAGGACACCATCAAAAACTCGGAAGCTCTCAAACAGAAACAAATCAACGAAGCTGAAGGCAAGGCGCGCGAGATCGAACTGCTAGCAAGCGCTACGGCATCGGGCATTCGTCAAATCGCCGATGCGATCATGCAGCCCGGCGGCAAAGAAGCGGTGAACCTCCGTGTTGCTGAGCAGTATGTGATCCAGTTTGGCAATCTCGCGAAAGCGAACAACACCATGATCATTCCTTCTAATCTGAGCGACATCGGCGGCACTGTGGCTGGTTTGGCCCGCGTGCTTGACTCGATCAAAGTACCGACCGATGCGGCATCGCAGGCTTTGGCGCAGGTATCACCACCACCCGTGCCACGCATCTAACATTGCCTAGTCTTCTGTGGCGATGAATGTAATCAACGAATCGCAAAGTCGCGAAGTTCGCAGAGAGGAACGCTGAGTTTTTCTCAATCACTCCCTCCTTTTTTCTCTGCGGTTTTCTCCGCGAACTCAGCCTCTCGGCGCTTCGTTCTATCTACTTCCATAGCAAATCATCCCGCCATGCCTACTCGTCAGTTTATAGAAGTCTAGGCGGATGAACGATCTCACTTGGTGGCCGTGTAGAGACTCACGACGCCGAGTGTCATGGTCTCAAACTCGGCATCAGCAAAGCCGTTGGCGCGCATCAATTGACACATGGCATCGCCTTGCGGGAATTGCTCGATGGAGGCACCGAGGTATTCGTAGGCATCTTTTTGTCCTGTGAGATAGCCTGCCATTTTTGGCAAAATGCGGTGCAAATACCAACGATAGGGCGCGCGCAGAATGCCACCAGGAAGGGAGAAATCCAGCACGACCAATCGACCGCCAGGTGCCAACACGCGAGACATTTCTCTGAGCGCTGCGGGGTAGTCCGCCATGTTGCGCAATCCGAAGGCTACGGTGACAACATCGAAGGAGGCATAGGCGAAGGGGAGGTTCAGAGCATCGGCGACCATGGTTTGGGGAAGCCCACGCAGCGAAGCATGCTCAAGCATTTCCGCGCAAAAATCCGTAGCCATGATCTGCAGATCGGGGCATGTCTCCTGAATCTCCAGCGCGAGATCTCCGGTGCCGCTCGCGACATCGAGAAGATTTTTGCTTTTCCATGAGCGGATTTTCCAAGCAACTCGTTTGCGCCACCAAATGTCCATGCCACCACTCATCACGTGGTTGGCCATGACATAACGATCGGCGATACGCGCAAAGGCGTCTTTGACATAAACAGCATCGGGCACGCCGATGGGTAGCGCAGGGGGACGGGTTTGGCAACTCTGGATGATCAACTTCTGGCAATTGACGAGGAAATCTGGCGCATCGCAGAAATCTGACTTGATTTTCATCACAAAATATCCAGCCTGTGTGCCGAGAATATCATGAGCCTTCCGATCCATACCCATGCCGACCGCGGCACCGCCATCAAAGCCGTAGCGCAAGAAATCGCCACCTTGGTTCGTACCAAACCAAATGCCGTGCTGGGACTGGCCACTGGAGCCACGCCGATTCCCTTGTATGAGGAATTGGTCCGCTTGCATCGTGAGGAGGGGCTTTCTTTTGCGCAGGT
>CANHKJ010000327.1 GCA_947460915.1 Verrucomicrobiia bacterium | reverse complement strand
CCTCGAATTCGGAAGGGCGGAGGCGGTAGCGGGCGAAAAACACAATTAACTTCTATTGACCCTATGTTTTGAATGTTGAAACGGTTGGAAAAAAAGTGAAAAAAGTTTTCGCAACAGGTTTTAGCTGAGTGCGAGTGCTCCATCACTGCACAGGTCTTTGTGACCGAACGTCGGAATGTGGTGGCCGAAGGAATGGGCCAGCGAAAGCCAGAGTCGGTTGTGTGGGATTTGTGGAAACTGGTGGGCGATGCCTGTTTTGAACCCTAGCCCTCCGCCGATGAGCACGAACGGAATATCGTCGAGGGTGTGGCTGTTGCCTTTCCCGAGTTCGTTCGTCCAAATGATCGTTGTATGGTCGAGCATCGAGCCCACACCTCCGGGTTCGGGCGTGCTTTGCAGCTTGCGTGCGAGGTAGGCGACTTGCTCGGCGAGCCAGGTGTTGATTTTCACGAGTTTTTCGAAGGCGTCTGTGTTGTTGTCGGGCTCGTGAGACAAGTGATGGTGATCCTCGTGGATATCGAGCCAACGCATTCGCGCTTGGCCAACGCTGTTAGTGTATTGCATGGTGGCGATGCGTGCCATGCCATTGGCGAAGGCATTGACCAGCAGGTCTGATTGCATGTGGCTAATTTTTGGAATCCCATCGTTGTCGAGTGATACACCAGGTTCGAGAGCAGGTGGTGGCATGATCAACTTTGCTGTGCCTGCATGCTGCAGATCTTTTTCCATCTCGCGAACAAATGTGGTGTGCTGTTCTAGCAAGGCACGTTCTGCGGGATCAACTTGCGCAGAGATTTTTTTCAGATCAGTGGTAACTTCATCAAGAACGCTACCGAGATTTTCGCGGTCTTTGACTTGGCCATAAAGCTTTTCAAACAGAGCATAGGGATCGCTATTCGGAGCAACTGGCTGGTTTGGACCGCTGTAGTTGGTTCGGGTCCACGGATCGGCACGATTCGGCACTGCTACTCCCATTTCCAGTGAGCCGAATCGGGTTGCGGTCTCGGGTCGAGCCTGGAGAAAGCGAGCGATTTCTTGGTCGATCGAAATATTGCGCGCCCAGCCTGCGGGCATGCCTCCTCCACCTTGGATGTTGCCGGGGAGTAGTTCGTCAGCTGTTAGAAGGCAGCTCATGCCGCGCATGTGGCTATCGCCATCACCACCGACTTTGTTGCATAGACCTTTGAGCGTGATCATTTGCTTTTTGAAATCAGTCAGTGGCGCAAGGATGCGTTTGAGTTGAAAATCGGCACCTGTTTGATCGGGCCAAAACTCAGGTGGCACCGTTCCGTTAGGCGTGAACAAAAAAATCAGGCGCTGCATTTTTGCCGGATTCCGCGTCTCGGCAGCGAGTGATGGCAGGTGTGGAAGGAATGGTAATGCAGCGGCAGTGAGTCCGAGTTTGCGAAGGAACTGACGACGAGTTTGCGTGTTCATGGTTGGGCGGAAGGTATGCCGTGCGCGGCGGTGAGTAGGTTGATTTCGAGAAAAAGTTTCCGCATGTGATAGGCGGATCCTGTGAAAGTGTGGTCGAGTTTGTGCAGCACATCGCTGCCGTAAACGGAGGCATTTTGTTTCACGACTGTTTGCAGCATTTGTCGAATGAAACCGCGGCGGGCGCTGGGGGAATCAATGGCATGCTGTGCGACATCGCGTGCGCCGCGCAAGTGGATACTATCGCCTTCCAGGCTGTTGTATTCGGCTTCGGCATTTACCGGTTTCTGACCATCGTTGGTACGGTAGCGGCCAATGGCATCAAAATTTTCGAGAGAGAAGCCCAATGGGTTGATGGTTTCGTGACAGGACATGCAATCGGAACTGCGAGTGAGCTGCACGATTTTTTCGCGGATGGTCAAATTGGGGTCGAATTCTTGATTCTCAAATGCAATCGCTTTCGGTGGCGGCTTGAGAATTCCTCCGAGAACATTGCGCGTAAGAAAAACCCCGCGATGGATGGGCGATGTGGTATCGGCATGAGCGAGCTTGGCCATCAGGTAAGGATGGGTGATGACGCCGGTGCGTTGGGCGGGGTCGACTTTCACGAGCTGAAATCCAGGCTGAGTGTTCGCGGGAATCTGATAGAATTGGGACAATCGATCATTCAGGAATAAATAATCAGCAAGCATCAATTGGCGGTAATCGGAGGAATCACTCCAGACGACATGATCGATAAATCTCTCTAACGAAACGCGCAGGTCGGCGACGATGTTGTCATCGAAACCCGGGAAGTCTTTCGGGTTTTTCTGCAAGTCACCCTCGGCATCAAGCTTGAGCCAGCGGTGGAAAAATTCTTGCATCTTTGCCCTCGCGCGTGGGTCAGTCATCATGCGCTGGGCTTGTTGGCGTTGGACATCAGGTTGGCGGAGTCGCCCTTCACGCGCGGCTTTGAGGAGTTCTTCGTCAGGTAGCGAATCCCATATGCCAAGAGCGAGACGCGAGGCGATGGTGAAGGCATCTTTTTCACGACGGATTTCAGGATAAAGAAAACGAGGAGATTTTAAAATCAAAATAACGGCGCGTTTGATCGATTGCTCTAACGGAACACCTTCTACAAACATGCGGTGCACATAGAGATCTTTCATCTCGTCGTTGAGGGGAGTGCGGAAAGCTCGCTCTGCGAAGTAGATAAGAAAATCGCGGAACTTTTTCGCAATCTCGGGATCGTCATGCTTGATGCCGCTGAGGCGATGCATGCCCGCGACGACTTGGTTAGCTGCTTCTATGGCGGCTGCAGTAGTGGCTTCATGCCATGCCTTGGAGACACCGGTGCCGCGTTCGTAACCTTCGCTTGCATCATCGGCCGGAAAGTCTGTACTGACCACCGCAACGGGGTGAGACCCACTCGGCGATAGGTAGGGCGCAGAGAGAGCTTCCCAAGCTCCGCGTGGGCGTTTCCACTCAACCCGGATCATGCCGTTTTTTTCTTTGTATTTGAAATAGTCGAGTCGAATCGGATAAGTTCTGCCACCTAACAAAAAGATGCGTTGCCCATGTTCCCGAACATTGGCTCCCGAACTGACCCATGCATCAATGAATGCTTCTTGGCGTTTGGCTCCGCTGTCGTCGCGATGATTGCCGTCGCCATCTTGTGGGATGCCATTGAGATAAAGTCGTGCACCGTTCGGTGTGAAAATTTTGAACTCATACCAGCCAGTGGCGGGGGCAAGGAGTGATCCATCCCATGCGATGCTGAATTGCTCGGCATTGATGCCATCGCATGGTGCTGCTTCGCCAAAATCAAATGATAACGCGGTGTCTTTTCTCTCCAATGCCATCTTGGCCTTTTTATTCATGCCATCGGATTGAAAATACTGGGCCTTAAGACCTGTACCGTCACCTGCTTG
>CANHKJ010000326.1 GCA_947460915.1 Verrucomicrobiia bacterium | reverse complement strand
CACAGCATGTTGACAATGCTTTTCGACAATCTTCCCGGAATCACTTTTTTCGTCAAAAGCCTCGATTCCATATTGCTCGCAGGAAGTCGATCCTTCTACGAGCGACTTGGCTACACCAAAGAGGAGCAAATGCTCGGCAAAACGGACTTCGATTTTTTCCCCATTCACATGGCCGAGCATTTTCGCGCCGATGACAAAGAAGTCATGCTCAGCAAATGCCCCAAGGTCCAGATCGTCGAGCTGTTTTTCAATAGACACGGCATTCCTGATTGGTATATCACCAATAAGTTCCCCATCCTCGACGTCAATGGGCAAGCCATCGGCCTCATGGGCACCACCCAGAGCTACACCGGAGCCAAGGAAATCATCACGCCTTATCTGCTCATCGACAAGGCCGTCGAGATCATCCGCTCCTCCTTTCGCGAAAAAATCAACGTCACTGATCTTGCCAAAACTGTTGGGCTGTCTGAGCGCCAATTTCTCCGCCGTTTCAATCAAGCCTTCGCCTGTAGTCCACAAGCGTTCATCCTCAAAACTCGCATGAGCGCTGCTTGCCGCATGCTAAGCCAGAACGACGAGAAAATTGCCACCGTCTCACAAAGCTGCGGCTTTGCCGATGCTAGCTCGTTTGTGCAATTGTTTCGCCGCGAAATGGGCGAGACACCACTGCAATATCGCCAGCGCTACCGGATGACGGAGCACTGAAAGATCAATCGCCATTCCATTGCCATTGCGGATGGTGCACATAGCCCAGAGCTTCTTTGACATCCATCGCCTGCATCGCCTGGCTGGAAAAGGTCTGCTGGTATTGCAGCCATCGCAGTCGCTCCGCTTCAGAAAGTTTGGATTGATGTTCATAGGGCACACCCATGCCAACCAACATCACTAAGTATCCTTCCAAGCCGAAATCATTCTGTGTGCCCGAGAGCAAATACCGACAAAATCCCGTCGGCCCATTTTCACGGTAGTAGTCAATGAGATCTTGAATCCCACTCACATCTGTCTGCTCACGACAGCGCCGCCAGAACTCCGTATCAACCAATGTGTTAAACTTATAATGCAGCGCCAAAAAATCGCGGATATCTAGCCACGTTTTTTCCGCCATCCGATTGAACAAACTGCGCATCGTCGGCGATGGCTGAAGATGACTGCGTTGCAGCATCTCCACCAGCATCTGCACATTGCCACAAACAATCATCAAAGCCGTAGCCTCCAGCGGCTCCACGAATCCACCAGCATTGCCGATCGCCACCACATTTTCTCGCCACTGCCTACGATAGTATCCTGAGCGGAACTTGATCAAGCGCGGCTCACGCGGCGCAAGCGGGTTTTTTCGACAAAATTCTTCCACCGCTTGCTCATCAGAAATCGACTCCGAGGAATACACATAACCCCGATTGATATGGTGCTCATGTTCGATCTGCCACGCCCAACCTGCATTCATCGTCTCGGCCGTGGTGTAGGGCAAAATTGGTTCATTAGTCCGCTTCCATCCGCCAGCCACCGCCCGATCACAGAAGAGCGAATTGCGAAAGGAAACAAATTCTTCTTGATAGAATCCACCTAACAACTCGCTACGGAAACCACTCGCATCGACAAAAAAATCAGCAGTCAATTTTCTGTCATCCTCTAACAAAATTGAACGCAATTTCCCATCCGCTGCCGCCTCAGCACCCTGCAATTTCCCCTCCACAAAATCGACTCCAATCTCGCGCGCCACCCGCTCTAACAGATCGACCAAATTTTCATTCTCAATGTGAAACGCATGCCAACCCTTGACATCAGGACATCCGTTTTCCTGACGCGGAAATACCTTGTCATGTCGCATCAAGGCCGCTGGATAACTTGCGCAAGAAAAGTCCTCATCGCAATAGTATCCGCTCGGCATCGATAAGTCAGCAAACTGATGATCCATCTGACGATCAAAGGTGTAGTCAAATCGTCCACGTTTGCCCCACAAAAAGCGAATGCCGAGTTTCCACGTCGGCTTGGCGATCGCAAAAAACGTTTTTCGTTTGATGCCCAGATAATCAAACATGTGCGCGGGGAAATTCGGCGTAGTCCCCTCTCCCACACCAATGATTCCAATGTCCGAACTGCGCAACAAAGTCACGTTCACATGAGGAATTTTTCGCTTCAGCGAGATCGCAGCAATCAGGCCTGCACTGCCACCACCCAAAACCAAGATACTCTGAATCTGTTCACTCATACGTCACGTTGCTCACTCCTGTACATAAACCTGCCACAACGCGCAAGAAGGCATTGTGGCAGGTGCGTTTGTTTTTGGTTTCTCAGAAAAATCAATCTTCCACCGAAATGCGTCCGAACATTGTGGTGTTTGCGCCCTTCGGCACGCTTACGGTGATATCATCTGGATTCGCGCCATTGGCCGCTACCGTGATTGTCACAGCGCCTACATTGTAGGTTCCAGCGGTGGCAGGAATCGACAAATCACTCCAAGTTGTTAGGTCGGAACCATACTGGAATTTTTGCACAGTCACATCACCATTGGCATCATCACGACGCTTGAATTTCATCACGAAATCCGTAGCAGTGCTGTCTGCCGCAGAAGGCAATACCGCAGCATCCGAGAACTTCGGATCTCCATCGAGGAAATACTCCAGCAAGTTGGCGATACCGTCAGCATCAGGATCGGCACCTAAGCCATTGTTGCTATTATCCAAGGCCTTGCCCTCTGCCCAATCAATGTATGGCAGAGCGGCACCCACGCGCAATCTTCCACTACCTGTAATCGAGGCGGACTCGTTCTCTGCACCAGAACCAACCGCACCCCATTCACCAGTGACTGCGGTTCCATCGATCATCAATGATTCCACCACATCAGCCTGATTGTGTGTCAGCTCCAGGGTTGCGCCCGAAGCAATCACCACTTCAGAGGCATTGTCCAAGTAATCCTGACTCAGCGACAATGTTCCTGCAGAAACAATGGTGTCACCCGTGTAGGAATGGAAAGCCGACAGCGTCAATTTACCATTACCCTGCTTCGTGAGATTCCCCTCACCCGAGAATGCTTGTGCAGCCACAATGTCAAAACCATTGCTGTCAATGAAAGCGCCACCTGACAAAATGACGGCATTATCAATGTTGCGGAAGAAGTTCACTTCATTGCGCTTCGCTTCCAGTTCACCACCATTGAAGTTGAACGTACTCGTAGATCCGGTATTCCCCGAATCCACTTGGTTCACCATAAGCTTGCCACCGTTCAGATTGACAACACCCGTTCCTGAGCCAGCTTGACCGATGCTGAAGAATCCTCTCGAATCGACAACACCTGTGTTCGAAACATTCAGCGTTCCATTGCCTTCCTCTCCGACCATAAAGTTACGATCCGTAGAGTT
>CANHKJ010000325.1 GCA_947460915.1 Verrucomicrobiia bacterium | reverse complement strand
TGACCACGTAAGAACCACAGTCCCAGAGGTGCGACGAGCACCATCAAGCCAATGATAGTCCACATCATTTCAGGATTGCGTTCTCCTTCTGCGGGGCAATAGCGTTCAAGCAATCCACCGAAGGCCGCACCTGTGATCAGTTTTCCTAATAGAAGTGGTATGTAGGAAAGCGACGAGTAGGACGCCTCTTGCCCCTCTGGCGCAATCGCTGCTGCATACTCATAGACACGCGGTGAGTAAAAGGCTTCGCCAATCGAGAACAGCACTTGCCACAGCACGATCATGACATAATACGGATGCACCGCTCCCTTGAGTTCCATGTAGCCGTTGCCGATCACTTTGCCGAGCCAGCCATCTGCAGCTCCTTGGAAGAATTCTGGCGGTAACGCGATGAAAAGGAAGGACGCGGCCGTGATAAAGCCGCCGAGGATCACCATCGAGTATGCGGAAAATTTCTGAGTCATCAGCCCGATGGCTGGCGCGAGAATCAAGATCAAGATGCCATTGACCGCATTAAAACGTCCCGTATTCACTCCCTTGCCAAGCTCTTGTTCGGTGAAGGTTGGCAACACGTAGTCCATCACATTGAAGACGATTTTGAGCAATCCAATCAAAGCGAGGAACAAGAGCAAACGATAAAAGCCTTTGGTTGAAAATAGCGTTGAGAGCAAATGCACCACATCATGAAATGCCTTACTGATCGTGTGGCGAATGCCGGCAAAATAACCCAGTCCGACCAAACCCAAGTCCTCGACTACCGCAGCTTTGCGCATCATCAATACTAGCGGTAGCATCAATAACTCGAGAGCCATGCTAGTGAACAGCAAGGCCTGGTATTGACTCAATTTCAGACCTAACAAAGTGATGCTTGCGCCATCCATGCCGACCACACTTTTCGTCACAGCATCGCTCGCAAAGTAGCCGATCATGAAGCCGAAATTCATCAGTGCGTAGAACAAAGAGAACGCAACCGTGCGTTGGCTTGGTGCAGTGAATTTGCGCAGCGAAGCTACCAATACTGGTGTGCAAAGCGCCTCGCCGATGGCCAAGGGAATCATCGCGAACACGAAGATCAACCAAGGGATGTCCATCGTGATCATGAACAATCGCGAGATCACACACAAGGTCACACCGATGATCAGCGTTTTGCGCAGACCGAGCACGTCGGTAATGGAACCCGAGAGAATGGTTGCTACCGTCATGAAAACCGACCACGCGGCGATGATTGATAGCGCGGCTTGTTTGTCGAATCCGAGGTCATTTGCGAGCCATCCTGCGAGTGTGAAATTGAGGATCTTGTATGCGGTGACGCTGACCAATTTCAGACCGTAGGTCACCCAGACTTCGCGTGGAGCACTACCGAGACGCATTAAGGCGAAAATCCCCAGACCGCAGAATGAAGCGCCAACGACGATGCCAGGAACAATTCCCAGATTGAGCTTCATCGAGGACCCCCAGGCGATACCTAGACTAATGACGATCAATAAAATTACCTTGGCAGAAAAGGCGAGGGGATCGTTTGTTTTGACGCTCTGTTCCATACTGATGCGAGCTTTTCACAGGGAAGGGGAATTTTCAAGCAGAAGTCGCAGTGATTCACTGCTTTGGATCATTTTTTTCGCTCTGCTTCCTCCGCAACGCAAATGGCAGGAGTACGACCAATGTTAGCGCTGCGGAAAGTGCCGCGGCTTGTGGCAGATTGCGATCATTGAAATTGCGCTGCGCAATCTTGTTGCCGATCATTTCACTGGCTGCTCCACCGACAAGATCGGGGATGATGTAGGAACCCAGCATGGGAATGAACACAACAATCCAAGCGGTGATCAGTCCTCTTCGTATTCCTGGCAAAAAGACCTGAGTTACTGAGCGAAACGCCGTCGCTCCGAGATCGCGTGCCGCATCGAGCAGCGTGAAGTCGAATTTTTCCGCTGCTGCATAAATTGGCAAAATCGCAAAGGGCAAAAAGGTGTAAATGCTCACCAAGATCACCGCGCTTGGTTGATAGAGAAGCATGTCGTTCGCCTCCAAAAGATGAAGTTTTCGCATCAAAGTCGCGAGTGCTCCTTCCGAGTGAAGAATTTGTTTCCAGGCAAAAACGCGAATCAGGAAGTTGGTCCAGAAGGGGACTACGATCAGCAAAAGTAATCGATTTTTCGTGCTTTCCGTCGCCCGCGCCATCGTCCACGCCACGGGAATCGCAATGCCTAAGCAGGCAATCGTTGTCACCAATGAAATCCACAGGGTGCGCCAGATGATGGCAGGGAAATGCGGATCACGCAAGGCGCGCAGAGCATCGAGCGACCAACCATCGCCAATGCCACCGCTGCTCGTCGCCGGCTTGAAGGCAATCACGAACACCAGCAAGGTGGGCAAGAGCACCAAGCCTAACAACCACAGAAAACTGGGCAATGTTGCACGGAGTTCGGGCTTGTTCATGAGGCCTCGGGAGTTGTCAATTCGTCATCGGGCAGCGTCAGCAGATTTTCATCTTCTTCACGGTATTGCTCGAGCAGGTAGCCATCCTTGGCATGCCAGTGAACCCAAACTTGGTCCCCCCAAGTCGGCGATGTTTCATCTAACGAAAAATTGCGATGCTGCTGCTCGGCGCAAAGTTTGTAAGTCCCGCAGCGCACCCAGTAGCGTGTATGCGATCCATAGTAAATGACGTCCTCCACCGTGCCGAGCAGGGCGTTTTGGTTTTCGTAGGGTGTTGGTTCGCTGCGGCTGACGCCTATTTTTTCGGGGCGGAGCGATACGTGAATGCGATCGTTAGTCTTCAGTGGCTTGTCATTTTCGATGATGATGTCGCCCATGCCATCAATGTTTGCGGAAGAAAATTGTTCCTGAATGCCCGTCAGGACTCTTCCTTCAAGGAAGTTTGTATCGCCAATGAAGGCCGCCACAAAGGAACTGCGCGGTGTTTCATAGATCTCCGCTGGCTTGCCGATCTGCTCTACCCTACCTTGATTCATTACCGCGATTTGATCGGAGATCGACATCGCCTCTCCCTGATCATGGGTGACGTAGAGGAACGTGATGCCGACTTCATCGTGAATGGCATCGAGCTCGACGAGCAATCGTTGGCGCAATTTCAGATCGAGAGCGGCAAGCGGTTCATCTAACAACAGCACGAGTGGTTTGTTGATCAGCGCCCGTGCGATGGCAACGCGTTGCTTTTGACCTCCAGAAATCTGTGAGATTTTTTTGTCGGCATGGGCGCTCAGGTCGATGAGATCAAGCATGCGTTCGACTTCGCTATCGATCACTTGTCGCGGCGTCTTGGCGATCTTCAGGCCGAAGGCAATGTTCTCGCGAATGCTGAGATGGGGGAATAGCGCGTAGTTTTGAAACACCGTGTTGACCTTCCGGCGTTCAGGTGGGAGATCGGTGATGTCGATG
>CANHKJ010000324.1 GCA_947460915.1 Verrucomicrobiia bacterium | reverse complement strand
GCCTTTGGTTTTCAGATCTCCGTCGTCGATGTAACGAAACCAATGCCAGCCAATGACGTTGTTGTTTTGCAAAAGTCCTAGCGTAAAATTTTCATAAAAATGCCCACGGTCTTTATGCGTAGGCACCGTAAAACCCGCACCCTTGACATTGTTCAATCCTGAGTCTGCTCCTTTCGCATACCACTCCGTGATCAAAATCGGCTTCTTCGCCCATCGCGCACGCTCATTCAGTTCCTCTTGCCGTGGTGTCCAGCGATGGTAGTAATTGATCGATACGACATCGACATAGGGCCCCGATACCTCATAGCAAATTTTCTGGCTCGAGGCCCTACCATGCAAGCGACTTCCCAAAATCAAATGATTCGGATCATGCTTGCGCATCGCATCGTGCACCGTTTTGTAATAGGCTTTCAACACAAGAGCCATGAACTCTGCATCTTGCTCGCTCTTGATTGCATCATCTCTGATTCCTTTCTTTTCGAGAAAACGTGCTGCCGCAGCATAACTCTCTCCCTTGCTTGACGTTTTCAAGAAGCGCTTGAGAACGTCCTTGCTTGCGAACGGAAGTTCGTTGTCTGAAAAATGTCCGATCAACCATGGATCATCTTTGGTCTGCGCCATCTTCTGACAAACATCGTCACAGTGTTGGGCAAAGCCACTTTCGAAGACCGGAAGAACGTCATCCTGAAATCCTGTATGGCGATATTTCTTGTAGGTCATTTTCTGCTTTTTCGCGTACGATGCTAACAAGTTCCATGTGAGCACATAGGGCACTTCCGTTTTCGCCTGTCGAAAAACTTGCGCATCCGACCAACATCCGAGCGAGTTAAACTCGAGTCGATCCACCAACTGAGCATGAGTCTTTTGCGCCCAATCCGTCTTACTTGCAAAGTTTTTCGCAAAGGAAGGAGAGTGATCCGCCACTTCATCATGCGGCGAGGTCGAGCATACCCCGATGCTCAAATAGGGACAGCCTTCTGGATCAACAAACATCCAGCCATCATCGTTTTTTCTTGTGTAGAAAAACCCCGTCGATCTCTCTTTTCGATCCGCCCTACCGCCATAGATGCTACGCTTCACCGAAGCCGGTTTGAAGTCCGACAAATGCTCTAACAGAGTGGTTTCATAATCCGTCCACTCTTTGGCCGCATGATTACCCTTCCCCTGCACCACAAAGCGCTTGGCTGTCTCGTCGGCATGACTGAGCAGAGTCATCACGACCCCAAGCAAAGAAATGGGCAAAAAAATTGATTTCATACACACCGTCCGGATTTGAAAAACATAACTAAGAAAACCATACGAGTTCAAGCCTCTGAGTCAATGAGTTTGTCACTTCAGCAGAGAACCTGAACTGAGAATAACAGTTATGTAGCTTGGCTCACCCCATACCATTAATCACTTCCACCTTGCCATTTCCCTCACAGGCGAGTATTCTTCCCCTCCTCTTATGGCTGTCTCTGCTTTCCAATCCCTGCCTGGTTTCCGCGATTTCCTTCCCCGTGATTTTGCTGTACGCCAGTATTTGCACGAAACCTGGCGAGCCACAGCCCGACGTCACGGTTTCGTCGAGTATGAGACCCCTCTGCTCGAAGACACGGGACTCTATCTGAAAAAATCCGGTGGTGAGCTCTCCACACAACTCTTTCGTTTCGCCGATCAAGGTGGTCGCGATATCACACTTCGCCCCGAAGTTACCGCCTCGCTGGCGCGCCTTGCTGCCGACAATCAACGCGATTTTCCCAAGCCGCTGAAGTGGTTTGAGATCGGTCAATGCTTTCGTTACGAGAAGCCACAGAAAGGCCGTGGACGCGAGTTTTTCCAATTCAATGTCGACATCCTCGGCGAAGACAGCGCGGCTGCTGATGCGGAATTGTTAGCCGTAGCCATCGATACCATGCGCGCCTTTGGATTTGAAAAATCCGATTACCAAGTGCGCGTTTCTGACCGCCAAGCCTGGGCGGACTTCGCGAAAAATCGCGGACTCAACGAGGAACAACTCGCCACCTTTTTGCAGATCGTGGATAAGCTCGAACGCGATCGCCCCGAGGCACTCGAAGAAAAACTCGGCGCTCTTGGCCTGACGCTGAGCGAGGTGAAAGAATTCATCGCCAATCCCGAAAATGCCTCGCCGAACTACCGCAGCCTGTTGGCCAATCTTACGGCGCGCGGATTGGGTGAATTCATTAGTTGGGATCTTTCCATCGTGCGCGGTCTCGCTTACTACACGGGCTTGGTGTTTGAGGTTTTCGATGCCCGTGCCTCGATGCGTGCCGTCGCTGGTGGTGGACGCTACGATACTCTCGTCTCGACGATTTCGGATGGCAAAGTCAGCTTGCCCGCCACGGGCTTTGCAATGGGCGACTATGTGATTCGCAATCTCATCGAAGAAACGCCACACACGCTGATGCAGATGGAAGTTTGGTTGCAACGCAATCAGGCAGGATGCGATGTGTATGTGGCTGTTGATCAGGAAGAGAAGCGCAACGAAGCGCTGCGTCTCGTTACCGATTTGCGCACAGCCGGACTCTCGGTGGACTACCCGATGACGGCCATGAAGTTTAACAAACAACTTCAACGCGCCGATCAAGCGGGGGCACGTTTCGCCTTGGTCGTGGGGCAAGATTTTCCGACGCTGAAGCTGAAAATGCTAGCATCACGTGCGGAGACTAGGGTTTCCGCCGAAGGCATTGTCGAAGAAATGATCAATCGCATCCATCGTCCTGATGGGCCCTTGTTGGCCTAACAAATCAATCACCAACCATGCCAGCAGCATCCATCACGCAAGAAATGCCATGCAGCTCGGCGGAAGTATTTGCCCTCTTGCATGACTACTCGCGGCGCCTCGAATGGGACACCTTGCTGCGCGAGGCACGATTGACTCGCGGCTGCACAATCGCACAAAAGGGTGCGACTTCCCTCTGCATTGGCAAGCCTCTGGGAGGATGCATCGGCATCGAGACAAAATATCTCACCTTCAAACCCGGTGAAGTAGCGGCCGTAGAAATGATCAACGATCCACCCTTTTTCGCTGAATTCGCAGCAAGCATTCGGCACACCGACACGCCAACTGGATCTCTCGCGACATATCGGTTTCAATTCACCGCACGTCCTCGATATCTCCGCTGGATTTTGCATCCCGTCATGCGCTATGTTTTGCAATGGGAAACACGCAAACGACTCAAAGCCTTGGCGCTCTTTCTCGGAGAAAGCCATTAAATTTCTTGAATAGAATAGAATTTATGAAAATCGCTCTATGGCTTACTTGGGAATGATTTCTTTGCTCTTTAACCCGAAAACCGAAGTTAGAAAAAGCATCGTTTGGCTACAGGTCATATGGTAGAAGGGTTGTGTCGAATAACCGCACACCAATTTCCTTCACCAAACGATGCGCACATTTTGTAATCCTGTTTTTCCCGCACGGCAAGTCAATC
>CANHKJ010000323.1 GCA_947460915.1 Verrucomicrobiia bacterium | reverse complement strand
GAAAAAATTTCATCATCTCCCTTCTTCTTCCGCGTCTCTGCGCCTCTGCGCGAAACAATTCTTTTTCCTGCTCGGCAGAAACCCGAGGCAGAAAAGCCTGCGCCCCGAAAAAAACCGCCATTTCCCCTAACAAATCCGAAGTATTTTTCGCCATGGAGCAGAAAAATTGCATTTTCTTCATCCAATCCTTTACAAACACGCGAGTAACTGCCAAATCCCTGCGAGTTTACACACGACACGCCCGATTATGCCTAGAGATACTTCGATCAAAAAAATTCTGGTGATTGGCTCCGGTCCAATCGTCATTGGACAAGGTTGCGAATTTGATTATTCCGGCGTGCAAGCCTGCAAAGCCCTTCGGGAAGAAGGGTATGATGTGATTTTGGTCAACTCGAATCCGGCCACAATCATGACCGATCCGGAGTTCGCATTCCGCACCTACATCGAGCCGATCACGCCCGAAGTTGTGGAAAAAATCATTATTCGCGAGAAGCCCGATGCCCTTTTGCCCACTCTCGGCGGCCAGACGGCACTCAATACTTCCATGTCACTCTTCAAGTCGGGTGCCCTCGACAAACACGGCGTGCGCATGATCGGCGCCAATGCCGATGCCATCGATAAAGGCGAAGACCGCCAGCGTTTCAAAGACGCCATGCTCAAAATCGGTCTCGATGTGCCTCAATCCGGCACCGCGCACACCATGGAAGAAGCTCGCTCCATCGCCGAAATGATCGGCCGCTACCCACTCATCATCCGTCCCGCATTCACCCTCGGTGGTCAAGGCGGCGGCATTGCCTACAATCGCGAGGAGTTCGAGGAAATCATCACCCGTGGCCTCGATCTCTCTCCCGTCAGCGAAGTGCTCGTCGAGGAATCTTTGCTCGGCTGGAAAGAATTTGAAATGGAAGTCATGCGCGACCATGCAGACAACTGCGTGGTCATTTGCTCGATCGAAAACCTTGATCCCATGGGCGTCCACACCGGTGACTCGATCACCGTAGCGCCGATCCAGACGCTCAGTGATCGCGAATACCAAATCATGCGCGATGCCTCCTTCGCCGTAATTCGTGAAATCGGCGTGGAAACCGGCGGCTCGAACATCCAGTTCGCCACCGACCCGCAGACCGGACGCATGATCGTCATCGAGATGAATCCCCGCGTCTCTCGTTCCTCTGCCCTCGCCTCCAAGGCCACTGGTTTCCCGATCGCCAAAATCGCCGCCAAGCTCGCCGTCGGCTACTCTCTCGACGAGATCCGCAACGACATCACCCGCGAGACGCCCGCCTCCTTCGAGCCGACCATCGACTACGTCGTCACCAAGATCCCACGTTTCACTTTCGAGAAATTCCCGACCGCCAACGCCGTTCTGACCACCTCGATGAAATCCGTCGGCGAGGCCATGTCCATCGGCCGCACCTTCAAGGAATCGATGCAAAAATGCCTGCGCTCCTTGGAAACAGGACGCTGGGGCTTCGGCTTCGACAACAAAGACCCGCAAGCTCCCAGCCGCGAGGAGATCGAGCGCAAACTGCGCGTGCCAAATGCCGAACGCATTTTCTGGCTCCAGACCGCCTTCGTCGCCGGCTACAGCGTGGAAGAAATTTTCGCCATCACCGCCATCGATCCATGGTTCCTCCGTCACTTGGAAGAAATCGCCAAAGAAGGCATGAACCTCGCCGAAACTCCGCTGAAAAAAGCCAAAAAGCTCGGTTTCTCGGATCGTCAAATCGCCAAAGCACGCGGTGTGAAAGAAGACCAAGTCCGCGCCGAGCGCAAGGCCGCTGGCATCATCCCGACCTATCGCCTCGTCGATACCTGCGCCGCAGAGTTCGAGGCCTACACGCCGTATTTCTACTCCTCCTATGGCGATGAAAACGAAGCGCGTGAATCCGACAAAAAGAAAATCATCATCCTCGGTGGCGGCCCGAACCGCATCGGCCAAGGCATCGAATTTGATTACTGCTGCGTCCACGCCTCCTTCGCGCTGAAAGAACTCGGCTACGAGACCATCATGGTCAACTCGAATCCCGAGACCGTCTCCACCGACTACGATACCTCTGACAAGCTGTTCTTCGAGCCCCTCACCCTTGAGGACGTGCTCAACATCTGCGATCAGGAAAAACCCGATGGCGTCATCGTGCAGTTCGGCGGTCAGACTCCGCTCAACCTCGCCGCTGACCTGAAACGCCACGGCGTGCCGATCATTGGCACCTCCCCCGAGTCCATCGAGCTCGCAGAGGACCGCAAGCATTTCTCCGCACTGCTCGACAAAATCGGCCTCAAGCAAGCTGAAGCTGGCACCGCCGTCTCTGCCGAAGAAGCTCTCGTCATCGCCAATCGCATCGGTTACCCCGTGCTCGTCCGCCCCTCCTTCGTGCTCGGTGGTCGCGCCATGATGATCGTTTACAACGACCAAGAATTGGATCGCTACATGCGCGAGGCTGTCACCGCTTCCCCTGAGCGCCCCGTGTTGGTCGATCGCTTCCTCGACAATGCCACCGAGGTGGACGTTGACTGCATCGCCGATGGTACTACGGCCGTAGTAGGTGCGATCATGGAGCACATCGAGCAAGCAGGCATTCACTCCGGTGACAGTGCTTGCATGATTCCTGCCTTCTCCTTGAGCTCCGAAATTCAGGAGAAAATCGAAAGTGCCGCTGTCAATCTCGCCAAAGAACTCAACGTCAAAGGCCTGATGAACATCCAGTTTGCTGTCAAAGACAACGAGCTCTACGTCATCGAAGTCAATCCGCGTGCTTCCCGCACCGTGCCCTTCGTTTCCAAAGCCATCGGCGTGCCGCTCGCGAAACTCGCCGCCAAAATCATGGTCGGCAAGACCCTGCAAGAACTCGGCTTCACCAAGCGCATCATTCCTGCTCACTTCAACGTCAAAGAAGCCGTATTCCCCTGGAACCGCTTCCCTGGCATCGACATTGTGCTAGGCCCTGAGATGAAATCCACAGGCGAAGTCATGGGCATCGATGCCGACGCCGGCATGGCCTACGCCAAGGCACAAATGAGCGCCTTCAACCCGCTGCCGACCAAAGGCAATGTGTTCATTTCCGTTAGTGATCGCGACAAACCGCGCACCGTCGCCATTGCCCGCGATCTCGCCGAGATGGGCTTCACCATTTTCTCGACAGGCGGCACCCATCAACTCTTCACCCAAGAAGGCATCCCGAGCGTTCGAGTTTACAAGATCCTCGAAGGGGCACGCCCACACTGTGTGGACTTGATGAAAAACAACGAGATTCACTTCGTCATCAACACCCCCAGCAGCCACGAATCCCGCGCCGATGAAGTGCAGATTCGCGCTGGTGCGATCGCGAACAAAATCTCCTACGCCACCAACCTCGCTTCTGCTGAGGCCAGCGTGCGCGGCATTCGTGCGCTGCAAAAAAATGAACTCACCGTGCGTTCCATTCAGGAATTCCACAATCTGGTTTGAT
>CANHKJ010000322.1 GCA_947460915.1 Verrucomicrobiia bacterium | reverse complement strand
TGTTGGGCCTTGGGTTGGGTGACATCGGCGAAGCGGGGCCAGCATTCGAAGGTGACTTCGTTGGTGGATTTTTTGAAACGAATCAAGCCGTAGCCATCGCCGCGACCATCGAAATCTGCGTTGTTGGTTTTTTCTTTTCTTTCCCAGGCTGTGATGTTTTTGCGTTTGGCCTCGGGATTTGCATACGCGATCATGCTGATCTTGTTGTGGAAGCCATCGAGGTAATCACCTGTCCATGGTAATGGAGAGCCCGCGATGGGATTAGCGCCAGGTTTTTCGTCCTCGGGCCACCACCAGCGACCGTAGTAGTTGTTGACGACGGCAGGCACCACGAAGGCCCAAGGACCATCGCCGAATTCTTTGACGCCATGGCGCACAACGGTGGCAAGATGTTGATCGCCGGCGATGTGAACAGCTTTGGCTTTGGTGATAAGTTCCAGAGCTTTGTTGCGACCTGTTTGTGGCCAGCCGTTTGAATCGAGATCGGCATGGAGGCGATTGTTGACACCTCCATGAAGATGAGCGCCGCCACAAAATCCGGTTTGGGAGAGCACGGCTTTCATGCTCACGCCATCACGCTGATCGGCCCAAGCGGCGAGAAATTTTTCTTGTCGCGCTCCGAGGAGTTGCAGACCTGGGGTATCGATGACTTTGGGATCATACTTAGGATCGAGAATATGATCGGGGCGTGGACCTTTCATCGGATGCCGACCGAGCGGCCCAGTTTTGAATTTGCGATCTTCGAGGATGGCGAAGTCGATGCCGCCTAACAGAAGATTCGTATAATAGACGCCGATGCCTTGTTCGACAGGCGTGGGATCAAACGGATCAGGCAAGTGGCTGCATTGCTGGCGCTCGACCATTTTCACATACTCGTGATGGAAAAAGTAGCCACCGTCATTGCCGGCCTCCGACTTGGCGATTTTGCCATTTTCTCCCCAGAGATTGCCTTGGCCGATGTCGTGGTCATCAGGGATGGTGATGCATGGGCGATTGCGAAACACATCGCGGAAGGCGAGGCCAAACTTCAGCCATGCGGCAGTGTGTTCTTTGTGATCGTAGGATTGATCGCCCGCGAAAAAGACGAGGTCGGGATCCTGATGCTTGATGTTGCGCACATACTCGGGGCGCAAACCGCGGTCTTGGTTCGAGTTGCAGGAGAGAGCCGCGAGAACGATCTCATCGTCGGCTGCGGGGTTCTTGCGAATCAATCCTTCAAAACGCGCTGTTTCACCATGAAGCAAGCGGTATTTTATATCTGCGGCATCGTTCCAATTTTCGATGCGAAAGGTGGTGGACCAGCCGAGGTCGTTGACCTTTTGACGAGTAACCTCAGTCCATTTTCCATTCTTCTCGATTTCCAATCGTACCTCGCGCGATTCTTTTGGATAGAGCGGATAGAGTTGCGCGGTGAGCTTGAGTGTTTGATTTGATACGGTGTAGATGCCGAAGGAAACAACTTGGTCACGCGGGACCTGCAGATCGATGATCGGATTCGCGGGGCGATTCCACCAATCGTTGACGCAGAGCGAGTCTTCTTTTTTTTCGAAAGGGGCTCTCACTGGTGGCTCGCCGAGCTCATCTTGAGAAAAAATCGGCCCAATGCTCAGAACCGTGCAAAGAAAAGAAATGGGTTTGCAGATCATCATTGCCGAATTTTAGCGGCAATTAAGGATTAGGCAAGCGGCGAAAAATGCAATCCGCCGCCATGTTAACACACACAATCTAACGTGTCTTCCAGGAGTAGGTGCCGGAGCCGATGGTGAGGTGGAGAGAATTGCCGCGAACTCCGGTGGGGATGGTGGTGCCGGTTTTGGCATCGACGAGTGTTTTGCCCCAAGTATTGGGAATTTCTACACTGGCGCGAGTATTTGGTGGGATGGTGCAGGTAACGTGCAAACCGTCTTTGATTTCCCAGGCTACAGCGACTTTGCCATGGCGCGTCTGTGTGCTGCCTTCAGCTTGCGTGATGGTTCCTGTAGGGCGTGGGCGGATTGCGATTTCATTGTAACCCGGCGAGGCGAGATCGATGCCGACGAGCGTGCTCATCATCCATTCGTGCACGGCACCGAACGCGTAGTGCGAAAAGGAATTCATGCTAGGCTCATGCACGCCTTTGCCTTTGATGTAGCTGTTCCAGCGCTCCCAGATGGTGGTGGCACCGTTTTCGACTTCGTAGCCCCAGGATGGATATTCTTTTTGCTGCATCAGAATGCCGGCGAGATCGTGGTGACCATGCGCGCTGAGCACGGGAAGAAGTGGACGTGTGCCGAGGAAGCCGGTGTTCATTTTATTGCCATTCTCGCGGATTAAGGTGGCGAGACGATCGGCAGCAGCTTGTTGTTTTTCTTTCGGCAAGAGATGGAAATACAGCGCCAAGACATGAGTCGTTTGGTTGTCGATCTTCATGGTGCCGTTTTCATTCATGTGCAATTTTTGGAACGAAGCGCGGACGGCATCGCCTTGTTTCTGATAGAGAGCGACTTGTTCGTCTTTGCCGAGCACACGGGCCATTTCGACCATCAGATCGCAGCAACGGGCATGGTAGGCGAGGTCGATGAAGGGGATGGGAGTTTTGGTCTCAGACAAGGACAGCCAATCACCGTAGGCGGCATCATCGGAGGAACCTTGCAACTGCGGATCGCGGGAGGCGCGGAAGGCAATGAACTTGGTCATTTTTTCCCAATGCTCGCGCAGAACGTGGGTGTCGCCATAGACTTGCCAAATCGTCCAAGGACAAATCACGCCAGCATCCATCCAGCCCGCGGCTTGGAATTCGTTAGGGCGAGTGTAAGGCAGTGGCGCATAGTTTGGATAAGCGCCGGTGGGCCATTGGTCATCGTTAAGATCGCGCAACCATTTGGTGTAGAAGGCGGAAATATCGGCATTGTAGGTGGCGGTGCGAACGTAGGCCTGCGCATCGCCCGTCCAGCCCATGCGTTCGTCGCGTTGTGGGCAATCGGTGGGAATCTCGAAGTGATTGGCACGCTGCGTCCATAATACGTTTTGATAGAGCTTATTGAGCATCGGGTCAGAGCAAGCAAAGGTGCTGATGACGGGCAAGTCTGTGTGCTGGACGAGTCCGGTGATGGAGTCGAGATCGGGCTTGCCGGGGTAGCCTTTGACTTCGATGTATTGGAAACCATGGAAGGTAAAACGGGGCGAGTAGGTTTCGCCGCCTTGGTCGCCTTTGAGGATGAATACATCGGTAGCGCGGGCGCAACGCAAGTTCTCGGTGCTGAGGCGGCCATCATTGTGCAGCATTTCGGCATAACGCAGCGTGACCTTGTCGCCGGCCTTGCCTTTGACTTTCAGACGCACGTTGCCGGAAATGTTTTGGCCGAGATCGTAGATGAACACGCCAGGGCTGTGTTCGCGCACGCTGATGGGTTTGATCTCCTCGATGGTGCGGACTGGCGCTGCGGGATGGGGCTCGGGGAGGATGTCGTGCTTGACGCGG
>CANHKJ010000321.1 GCA_947460915.1 Verrucomicrobiia bacterium | reverse complement strand
TCCACGGTTGGATCTTTGTCGTCGGCAGGTTTCGCACCAGCAGCAGCGGGATCGGCGGATTTGGCGAATTCTTTGCGCAACTCTTCTAGCGCTTTTTTACCATCATCCACATCCTTGGCGGTGGCAATGGTCGAAATTTCTCCAAGCAGAGTTTTGGCATCTTTATCGCCATTTTGGATCGCAATGTTGGCCCAGGCCCATGCTTGTGGCAGGTTTTGCTTGGTGCCGGCTCCAGAAGCCATCAAGCGAGCCACGGAGGCGGCGCCTTGTGCATTGCCACTGCGGGCCGATGCTTCATAGAGTTGTCCCGCTTGGGAGAAGTTTTGAGCAACACCATAACCTTTTTCATACAAGGTAGCGAGGTTGTTCATCGCGACCGCATTGCCTGCTTGTGCGGAACGTTGGAACCATCCTGCGGCGGCCGATGGATCGGCTACGCCCATGGCTCCTGATAGATAGAACAATGCCATTTCGTTCTGTGCTTGGGCGATGTTGCCAAGTGCGGCATTGAGCAAGTGATCGTAGGCGCGGCGCGCGGAATCGATTTTTTCTTCAGGCTTGCGCTCGTCAGGATCGGGTGCTTGGAGCAATTTTGCTGCATAACGATAGCTACCAACGGGGTTACCGATTTCGGCGGCTTTGCGCAGCCATTCGGTGCCTTTGACTTCACTTTTTTCTGTGCCTTCTTTGCCTTCGAGGTAAAAATCGGCAGCGCGCAGAGCGCAATCGATTTGCTTGGATGCACCACCGAGTTCGTATTGGGCGAGTGCTGCTTTGAAATCTTTTTTCACGCTTTCCTCGAAGTCGCCGAGCGCGAGGTAGGCATCGAATTGCTTTTCTTCAATCGCCTTCGCGAGCATGGCGCGACCTTCTTTTTCATCACGAATGGTCTCATCGCCATTGAGCAAACGTGAGCCAGCGGCTACGAGCGCTGATTTGTCACCGAGGGTGATGGCTTTCTGATAGAGTTCGAGAGATTTTTTGGCATCGGCTTTTTCAGGAAAATCTTTCTTGGCTTCATAAAGGCGCGCAAGAGCGAGAATCGATGGAACGTCACCCGCTTCACTAGCGGTAGTCCACCACTGAGCGGCGAGATCGAAGTCAGGCTTCTCGGTGATCATGCCTTTGATGTAGGCTTCGCCCAAAATGCGACCTGCGTTGGCAGGGTCCTTGACCGCGGCTTCTTCGAGGTTTTTCTTCCCTTGCTCACGTTCCGCTTTTTCTTTGGAACTGAGGAGAATTAGCGCGAGGCGATAGGTCGCATCTTTTTGTCCAGCCGCGGAGGCTTTTTTGAAATAGTCTAACGCTTTTTCGCGAGATGGCTCTACGCCACGACCGCTTTCGTGAGCTACGCCCATGAGAAACATCGCATCGGCATTGCCTTTTTCGGCAAGCGGGCGAGCAAGGTCAATCGCCTTGACGTGGCGACCGTCATTGAATGCCTCAAGAGCTTCTTTGATCGGGCCCTCGATCGTGGAAGGAACGGTTGTTGCTGCGGCATCTTCTGTTTTCAGACTGATGGCGGCAGTTGCTTGATGCACGAACAAAGCAAGGATAAGAGGCAAGAGGCGTGATGGTTTCATAAGATAGTAGGTTTTACGCGTGAGGTTGTTTCTAGAGAAAATGGTTGATTATGCAAGAGTGCGATTGAGAAAAATTGTTCAAGGAATGTTAAGTATTAAGCGCTTGCTGGTCCTGATGGCTTGCTTTCTTTGCTGGGTGCAGGAGTTGGTGTGGACTGGCTGGCTGAGTCTTTCTTGGCTCCACTCTGGTATGACTCTGAACGATAATCGGTTTGATAAAATCCGCCGCCTTTGAAAATGATGCCGCCGCCGGTGCCAAGCAGGCGTTTGACTTTTCCGCCTTGATCACAAATGGAGGTAGGGCAGGTCACAAGTTTGTCGTCTTTCATGCTCTGAAAAAGCTCAAAGCGTTTTCCGCAGGTTTCGCATTCGTAGTCGTAGTTCGGCATGGATGAATTGTTGGTTGTTGGCGGGGAATGTAGTGAGGTCGATTGAAAATGCAAGCCCTGGTTGAATTAGTCGCGCGTGCTTGCTTGATCGAGCGCGAAGTCATGATGGCTGAGAAAACTGCGAAATAGCAACTGTCCCGAGGTGGCATATTCCATGCGCATCATGCCTGTTGTCCCTTGATCAAAAAGCACAATTTTCCGCTGCTGGAGTTGCTTGGGCCATGAAGATGGGATTTTTTCTTCAACGGGAAAATCCGCATTCGTGGAAATGATGACGCGCGGGTTACAGAGATCGAGCATTTCTTCCGCCATCAGCGGATGCAGTTGGTGTCGTCCACAAACGATGACATCGCAGCGCAATACTGCATATTTTTTTCGCAAGGCATCCCATGCACTGGGTCCTGCATCATTGAGAAAAAGAATCCGGTAACCGTGAAATGTCAGAAGGTATACGGCGACGCGATCATCGGCGATGGCATAGCGATCTTGTGGATCAGGGACATGCAAAATCGTCCAACGTACCTCGTCTGATTGCCGGATCTCTACTCCCTCGCGAGCTTGGTAGAACGGCAGCTTCGCGCAGACAGTTTTCGCATACAAGCTGCGAAATGAGGCCGCTCGCGATTGGCTCACTGGGCTGATGATTTGTCGCAAACGCAAGTGATCTGTGGCCATCGTCGCGCCGCCGATGTGATGGGATTCAGGATGGCTCAAAAAAATGGTATCCGGTTCGCAGCCCAAGTAGCGCAGACTTGGTAGCACGATGTTGCGGAAACTTCGCTCGTTGCCGGTATCTAACAGAATATCTGAATCCCGAGTTTGCACAAGAGCAGCACCGCCACCACGAGGAAGATCGTGAATGTGAATGGCGTCATTTTTGATTCGATGCGATGAGAGGTTTTGGTGTGAGCCAGGAATTGCTGCAAAAAATGCCGATGTGCCGATGCATCCTCGTGCGACTTGAGAATTGAGCCGATTGCACCATGACGACGCTGTGGGTGAGAGCACTGAGAGAAAAGTTGATAGCATCGCTAAGCCTAACAATGCAAAAACCAGCGGACTCAGAAATAAATTGGCCACAATCGAGATTGGCGTAATCATGCCGAAATGTTTGATCGTAAGCGGTGCTGAACCAAGGCAGGCAGCGAGCGAGATGCTAAGTGACTGAAGGAGTTTTTCCCAGCTGGTGCCGATGAATTCTTGTTTGCGGGTGTAGAGTTCACGCGGCAAGTAACTATCGTGATAACTCAAGTTCTTGATGAAATTTTGGCTCAAGGCCAACCCGATCGAGATCGCGGCGACCACACCATAGGAAAGCTGGACCCCAGCAAGGAAAAGCAGGTTGCTCTGCAACAGCAAAGCGGCGATGATAACGATTGCCAAGGCATTCATCAAATGCGGTTTTCGCTGAAACAAAAAGGCAGCAAGAAACACTGATGCCATCCACGCCGCGCGCATGGCAGGTGGTGAGGCACCAGTGACGAGTGCATAGCAAAAG
>CANHKJ010000320.1 GCA_947460915.1 Verrucomicrobiia bacterium | reverse complement strand
GACAAAAAGGGCTTGCGTAGTTCCTTTGGAGGGCTTAATCATTTTCGCCGATGACGACTGACTCTGAGCTCCCTACCTCCCTCGGGGCGATGTATTCCAATTACTTTCTCGATTACGCAAGTTACGTAATTCTGGAGCGTGCCGTGCCTCACTTGAACGATGGCCTCAAGCCTGTGCAGCGCCGCATCATGCACTCGACGAAGGAATTGGACGATGGTCGCTACAATAAGGTCGCCAACATTGTCGGCAATACGATGAAGTATCACCCGCACGGCGATGCTTCCATTGGTGATGCGATGGTGCAACTCGGGCAGAAGGATCTGCTGATCGATACCCAGGGAAACTGGGGAAACATTCTCACGGGCGACAGCGCGGCGGCCTCTCGATACATCGAGGCGCGCTTGACAAAGTTCGCGCTGGAAGTTGCCTTCAATCCGAAAACGACCGACTGGACGCCGAGTTATGATGGTCGGAACAAGGAGCCCGTCACCTTACCCGTCAAATTTCCGCTGCTCTTGGCTCAGGGCGTGGAGGGGATCGCGGTGGGTCTTGCTTGCAAGGTGCTGCCACACAATTTCAATGAGCTGATTGATGCGAGCATCGCCATCCTGCGCGGTGAGCCATTCACCTTGGTGCCCGATTTTCCGACGGCTGGTATCATGGATGCTTCTGAGTATCGCGATGGCCTGCGCGGCGGGCGCTTGCGGGTGCGGGCGAGAATTTCCACAGAGAAAAAAGGGCTGCTACGAGTTCTGGAAATCCCATTTGGCACGACCACGGGGAACTTGATGGAAAGCATCGTCGCAGCAGCGGACAAAGGGAAAATCAAGATCCAAAAGATCGAGGACAATACCGCAGAGCATGTCGATATCCTCGTGCATCTTCCTGCGGGCGCGGATGCCGAAACCACACGCGATGCGCTGTATGCCTTCACTGATTGTGAACTTTCGATTTCACCGAATGCCTGCGTCATCCTCGATGGCAAGCCGCAGTTCCTGGGCGTCTCGGAAATTTTGCGCCGCAATACGCAGCACACCAAAGATCTGCTCGGCATGGAATTGCAGATCAGACTTGGTGAACTCGCCGAGAAATGGCATTTCAGCTCGCTGGAGAAAATTTTCATCGAGAATCGCATTTACCGTGACATCGAGGAATGCGAGACCTGGGAAGCGGTGATCAGAGCGATCGACGATGGCCTGACCCCGTTCAAGAAATTGCTCAAGCGAGAGGTGACGGAGGAAGACATCGTGCGCCTCACGGAGATCAAAATCAAACGCATCTCGAAGTTCGATTCATTCAAAGCGGATGAAGAAATCAAGGCGCTCGAAAAAGACATCGATGCCACGGAGAAAAATCTCAAGCGTCTGAATCAATACACGATCAAGTGGTTTGAAGATCTCAAGAAAAAGTATGGCACAGGGCGTGAGCGCCGCACCGAGATTGCGACCTTCGATCGGGTGGACCGCACGCAAGTGGTCGCTGCCACCGAGACGCTTTATGTCGATTGGAAAAACGGCTTTGCGGGCTATGGTCTTAAGAAAGATGAGGCCGTGGAAAAATGCTCGACCATCGATGACATCATCGCTTTTACCCAAGATGGCAAAATGAAAGTCATGAAGATTGCCGACAAGGGATTCATTGGCCAAAAGCCGATTCACTGTGCTGTTTTCCGCAAGGACGATCCTTTGTATTACTCCATCATCTATCGCGATGGCAAAGAGGGAGCTGTCTATGCCAAGCGCTTCCAAGTAGGTGGCGTGACGCGTGACAAGGAATACGATCTGGCGAAAGGAAAAGCTGGCACGCGCATTTTATACTTTGCCATTCACAAGACGGAAGAAGACAGCGCGGCGCAGATGTTGTTAGTGCATCTGAAACCGCAATTGAGACTGCGCAATGTGAGTCGTCCGTTCCACTTTGCCGAAGTCGCGATCAAAGGTCGGGCGAGCGGGGGGAATCTCGTCACCAAGCATGCCGTGGAGAAAATCGTTCGCGCGCCGAAAGACTTTGACCCAAGCGTGGGGGCTTAACAGAATCGATCATGCTGGCTCTGACAAGCGGAGGGGAGTCACAAGCGCAGTCAGAAAACGCTTGCATGCTCCCGTGTGCTTGGGTAGCTGTGGGCATGGAATCATGGATGGGATTTAAGGAATGGCAGTGCGTGTGTGAGGCCCTGGCGAGTGGTCAACAGACGGTGATTCTGCGCAAGGGCGGCATTCATGAGGGGCGTGAGGGATTTTCCTTTGCGCATGAGAGTTTTTTCCTGTTCCCGACGCGGTTCCATGCAACGGGTGATCAAGTCAAAGCAGATGCTCCCGTGGTCGATGTCCTGCCCGAGTGGCAAAAGGGCGATCCGATTGCGATTACGCATTTTGTCAAAGCCGAGTGGGCACGCACCTTGACCGATTGGGATGAAGTGAAGCAATGGGATTCGCAGCATGTCTATAGCGATCAGACGGTACGTGATCGATTTGATTGGGAGGGAAAGGGGATGAGCAAAGGCAGCATTCATGTGGCGAAGGTTCAGGTTTATGCCTTGGCCCAGCCCTGGGTTTTCCCGTATGAGGCTCGTTATGGAGGATGCCGTAGCTGGGTCGCGCTGGATGCTCCGCCCGAGGGCTGGGAAGCGGGATTGCGGCAGGTGACGGCTTGATTGGCGGAGGTTTTTGGCCGCAAAAAAACGCAAAATTCGCAAAAGGAAAAATTTTGCTAGAATATTGATCCTTTGGCGATGAGTTCACTTACAACTTGTGGCATTTGATTACGACGGATTTTACGGATTAGCAGGATTTTACGGATTTTTTTGTATGGTGTTGTTGGATTGTCTGTAAACCAAACATGGTAGTTGACCTTGCTTTTTCTTGGCGATTACGACAGGATTTTTTCATGGACGATTCGGAGATGATGTCATGTAAGGAGCCTGTGCGACAAATGGAACGCCTGCGGGCGATCATGCATCGGCTGCGGGCGCCAGGTGGATGTCCATGGGATGCCGAGCAGACGCATGAATCACTGGTGAGCAACTTAATCGAAGAGGCGTATGAATGCGTGGATGCGATCCGTTCGGGGGATCTGCTGCATTTGCGCGAGGAGTTGGGCGATTTGTTATTGCAGGTGGTATTTCATGCCGAGCTGGCTCAGGAGCGTGGTGACTTCAGCTTCGATGACGTGGCGCAGGGCGTAGCGGATAAATTGGTGCACCGTCATCCGCATGTCTATGGTGATTCATCGGTGAGTGATACGGATGGAGTATTGGCGCAGTGGGATGCCATCAAACGTGCGGAAAAAGGTGAGCAGACGAAACCCTATTTGCATGGGGTCGGCAAGGGCTTGCCAGCGATGGTAAGGGCGGCGAAGTTGCAGAAAAAAGCGGCGAAGGTTGGCTTTGATTGGCCAGATCAAGCGGGTGTGCTGGGGAAAATTCGCGAGGAAATCGACGAGTTGCAAGCCGAGATGGATGCTGGTGATGACGAGAAGTTTGCCGAG
>CANHKJ010000319.1 GCA_947460915.1 Verrucomicrobiia bacterium | reverse complement strand
GAAGATCAAGGCTGGCGCATCGAAATCAAAAAATACCCGAAGCTCACCGAAGTCGGCGCCTTTCGCGATTCGACTCCGCCATACGGCAATCGCAATAGCGACGACGGCAAGCGCTACGGAGGATTTTACACCCAAGAACAAGTCAAAGAGCTCGTCGCGTATGCAACGGCTCGTCACATCACAATCGTTCCCGAGATCGAACTGCCTGGCCATGCCGCAGCGGCGATCGCGGCCTATCCCCAATTTGGCAACACCGATATTCCCGGCTACGCACCCAAGGTCATCACACGTTGGGGTGTGCATCCGTACATTTTTGCACCCAAAGAAGAAACGTTCGCTTTTCTCGAAGATGTGCTGAGTGAAGTATGCGAATTGTTTCCTTCGAAATTCATTCACATCGGCGGCGACGAGGCGCCCAAGGATCAATGGAAAAATTCACCCTTCGCCCAACAGGTGATGAAGCGGGAAGGCCTCAAGGATGAGCATGAATTGCAAAGCTATTTCATTCGACGCATCGAAAAATTCCTTGCAACGAAAAACCGATCGCTGGTTGGTTGGGACGAAATCCAAGAAGGTGGACTGCCAAAAACGGCGACGATGATGGTGTGGCGCGATATCAACTGGGCGCACACTGCGCTCGATCGGGGCAATAATGTGGTCATGGCTCCGAATGCTTTTGCCTACCTCGATCACTATCAACTGCCTGCTGCCGAGGAGTTGGCAAAAGGTCCAGAGTTCGAGGCCATCGGAGGATTTCTCCCCGTCGAAAAACTCTACGGCTACAACCCTGCTAGCGTCGCGCGCAATGCCGAGGAACGCAAACGCATCCTCGGTGTGCAAGCGCAGTTGTGGACGGAATACATGAAGGATTGGAAGAAGGTCGAATACATGGCATTTCCTCGCATCGCCGCACTCGCAGAAATCGCCTGGTTGCCTCAAGAACAGAAAAACTATGCCGATTTTCGCAAGCGTCTCGATTCGATCCTCCGTTTCTACGATGCCCGCGGCATCAATCGTGCCGAGGTCTATGAATTGCCGAAAAAAGAAACCAAAGATGGTTCGGTGATCGAGACATCACTCAATGTGTATGGTGAACACGCTACGGAGTTTGCCTTTGATGGCAAGCCTGCCACTTTCTTTTGGTCGGGCCGCGAGCTTCGTAAAGACGACCACATCACACTCACGCTCAAGCAAGCTTTGGCGAAAGAATCATCCGTGCGCATTGTAACGGGTGGCAAGGCTAGCAAAAATGGTGACGCCCTTGAAAGCGGAGAACTGCAATACTCTGTAAATGGCTCCGAATGGAAAACGGTCGGGTCTGCTCAAGCAGGGAAGCTAGAAGGCAAAGTTCCAGCAGGCACCAAGGCGTTGCGATTGCTCGTGACCGCAGCTCAAGAAAGCTGGTTGATTGTGCATGAGATTGAGATCGAATGATGGTCGATCTTAACTAGGCAAAGTCCGTCGATTGATGGGACGTGTGATTTTGATAATAGGCCTATTAGATTTCGGCAGCTTGTCGAGTTCTTGTCTCAGAGCGAGCATCCGAGCTTTTTTCTGAACGGTAATTTGATCCATGTGGTGTTTGCCAATCAGAAAAAAGAGAGAGCCGCAAAAAATCAAGGCCAACGAAATCAGCCCATTGCCTTGGGTATAACGCCAGCCAGCACAGTGGATGATAAACGCGAGTATGGTGACCGCCGTCGCGATGAAGGCCCAAAGCGCATGCCTGTGGTGGAACGTCGACATTTCGGTCACGAGTGGCTCAGCGGGAGAGGTCTTGGCAGGAACAACGACAGTATTTTTTGGCGGCGTTTGCGGCTGGAGTTGCAGCAATAATGATTTTGCTTGCTCGAATTCCTGATCACTCAGTCCGCCCCGAAGATGAAGCTCGTGCAAGCGTGTCAGTTGTGATGCCAGCTGTTCCATGACGCTAAGCATAAGATTTTACGCTAGAAAATCAAGCAAATGTGATGCGTGAAAACAAGCAAGGCGGACAAAAAAATGAGCCACTCCGTGAAGAGCGGCTCATGCAAAAAGTAGAGTAAATTGCCGTTATGCGTTTGCTGGCATCAGGCGAATGGAACGCACGAACTTCATGAGATCGCGGGTTTCTTGTTGCCAACCAACCAGTGTCTGCTTCGACACTTCGACGCGCTGGGCAACGAGTTTTTCCAGTTCGGCATAATTTTTTGCCAAATCTTCGCACAATTCGTTGAGCATCACGTGAGCGCGCTCGGTCATAGTAGGATGAGCGGCATTGAGGGCTGCGAGTTTTTCCTCGGCACGCAGGCGGGCTTCACCCATCTCGGCGAGAAGAATTTTCGAGTCTGGCACGCGGCGCAGATTGGAGGCTAGGCCGAGCTTGGAGAGAGTCCAAATAGTCCACTTGGTGGGGTCCCACTGCCATGGTTTTACACCATTGCGATAATCGTGTTGGAACTCGTGGTGGTAGTTGTGGTAGCCTTCGCCGAATGTTGCGAACGCCATGATGATGCTGTCGCGCGCGCTGTGCTTTGTTGAATAAGGGCGGTGGCCAATGGTGTGGCAGAGCGAGTTGATGAAAAAGGTCGAGTGTTGGACTACGACCACGCGGAGCACGCCAGCGATTAGGAAGCCGCCAAGTGCGCCTTGCCATACGGGAAGTTCCGTGAAGAAGTGATTGTAAGCGCCGCCGAGGATGGCTGGGCCGACGAGACCGACAAGAAGAGCGATCCATTGAACGTATTTGTGTTGCCACATTACGAGACGGTCTTTTAGCAAATCATTGACGTTATCGTTGGTTTTATCAGGGCGTAGTTTGAACATGAGCCAGCCCATGTGAGCCCAGAAGAAGCCTTTGGAAATATCGTAGGGATCTTCATCGTGATCGACGTGTTTGTGATGCTTGCGATGGTCGGATGACCAATCGAGGCATGAATTTTCAAAGGCGCATGCGCCGAAAACCAAGGTGAATAGTTTTACTGGCCATTTTGCCTTGAAGGAGAGGTGGGAGAATAAACGGTGGTAACCGAGGGTGATGCTCATCGCGGTAGCGGGCACCATGAAGGCAAACATCAACCACTGGAACCAAGATTGGTCAAAGGTAATAATGTACCAAGGAACGACAGTCGCAGCAATGAGGAACGTGCCGATCAAGAAGGAACTGGTAATCCAGTCCACTTTTTCGAATGGAATGCGGAATTTAGACATAGTGGGATAGTAGATGTGTTCGTTTTGGTGAACAGCAGCAAGCTAGCATACTTAGGTCTTTCTGACAAACATTCTTTCTGAGCAGATTTTATCAAATCGAAGCAAAATATACTGAGTTGGATCAGGGTCAGAAAAGGGTTTAGGATTTTTTTCTTCATTTTTTTTAGAGGGTTAGGTCCAATTGGTCATTTCCGAAGTGGCTCCAGGCATTGTAGCCGCGCTGGCGGAGTGTGCTGGCGAGCTCGCGGGTGGAGCCGTGGATGGTGATGATTTTTTTTGGTTGCACGAGGGCGGCAGTTTCGAGGAGATCTGGGAAATCGG
>CANHKJ010000318.1 GCA_947460915.1 Verrucomicrobiia bacterium | reverse complement strand
GAAGACGTTTTCCAACCCGGACCACGCGGCTTGATGTGGGCGCCCATGCATTTGAGCGGCACGCTCGATGACCCGAAAGAGGATTTGAGCGCGCGCTTGATGGCAGCAGCAGGAGCACGGATGTTCGACATCATCCCCGCCACCGGTGAAAAAGTCCTCAAATACACTCAACAAGTCATTCAAGACGTCAATCCCGAGACGATCAACAAAGTCACGGATGGAGCAGGAAAAGTTGTGGAAAAGGCAGCCGATCTCGGCGCAGGTGTCGTCGAAAAAGTCGTCGATAAGGGCACTGAAACCGTAGAAAAAGCCGTTGATACCGCCGTGGACAAGGCTATCGATGGTGTTTTTGGCGTGTTCGGCGGAGGCGGTAGCCCCGAGCCAAAACCTCCCGTCGATCCCACCAAAGGCCCCGCTCCGAAAGTCGGGAACTGATTCTTTTTCCGCTTTTATGGATTTCAGAATCTTGAAAATGTTGATCAGTTTTTGTAATCTTGTGATAAATTGGCATCAAAGCGCCATGAATTCACTTTTCTCATTTTGTTAGATTTCGCTCAAAATTTTTCCAAGTCTTCATTCGCTACATCCCAGCTCCGCATTTCCCAATTCTGTAAATTCTGAAAAATTCTAGGAACCTGTGCGCCGGCTCGTCCGCCGTAGCTTTAGCGTAGGAGGAAGCCTCGGCGTAGGTGCATTCTGGTAAAACAGGCACAAACAACCAGAAGACCAAGATTTCTCCCTGCGATTGCATCCAAGCTGTCCTCCCATGTTTTTTTCGAGGTAACCTCTAGACAAATTTCCTCTGAAAAAAATCTGTCACATCGCGCCAAAGTGTGTTGAAGTCGCGCGCCGACACGCCCCAAATGTGGGTCTGTCCGATCATTTTTTCCGAATCACGATTGCATGAAAAGCTACCGCCACATTCCCATCCGCGACCTCTCAGGTGAAGAACTCAAGTCCCTCAGCGACACGATGAAGCTGTCTCTCTCACGCGAGGACATGGAAGTGGTGCAGGGGATTTATCGTGAATGGGATCGCGAGCCCACCGACGTGGAAATGGAAGTCATCGCCCAGACCTGGAGCGAGCACTGCAAACACCGCATTTTCGCCGCAACCATCACACACGAGTCCGCCACAGGCACCGAGACGATCAAGTCGCTATTCAAGACCTACATCAAGAATCCCAGCGAGCGCATCATGGAGAAAAAGCCCGATTTCGTGCTCAGTTGCTTCCACGACAACGCTGGTTTTATCCGTCTCGATGACAAAAAAGCTGTCTGCCTCAAGGTGGAAACCCACAATCACCCCAGCGCCATCGAGCCCTACGCAGGAGCCAATACTGGCATCGGCGGTGTAGTTCGCGACATTCTCGGTGCCGGAAAAGGCGCGAATCCTATCGCCAACGTCGATGTTTTCTGCTTCGGCGCGCCCGATACCGCACCGCAAACGATCAAAGGCAAAGACGTCATCCACCCGCTCGGCATCATGCGTGGCGTCGTTCGCGGCGTGCGCGATTACGGCAACCGCATGGGCATTCCCACCGTTTGCGGCGCGATCCAGTTCGATCCCACCTACATCTACAATCCACTCGTCTACGCAGGCACCGCCGGAGTCATCGGCCAGGAATACATCGATAAAGCCATGCGCCCAGGCCTGAAAATCATCGTTGTCGGTGGTCGTACCGGTCGCGATGGTCTCAAAGGTGCTACCTTTTCCTCCGCCTCGCTCACCGGCGATAGCCACGCCGAGGACCAAAGCGCCGTGCAAATCGGCAATCCCATCGAGGAGAAAAAAGCCGCCGACTTCATCCTCGCCGCGCGTGATCGCAATCTCATCGTTTTCATCACCGACTGCGGAGCCGGTGGTTTCAGCTCCGCCGCAGGCGAAATGCTCAGCGAGACTGGTGGCGAACTATTCCTCGACAATGCTCCACTAAAAGAACCCGGCCTGATTTCATGGCAAATCTTCATCTCGGAGAGTCAAGAGCGCATGGTTTTGGCCGTCGAGGAGTCCTCACTGCCCGAGCTCCAAGCTCTCGCAGATAGATTCCAGACCGAGCTCACGATTCTCGGCCACTCCGATGACACCGGTATTCTCAAAATCTGGCACCATGGTGAAATCGTTTGTGAGCTGGACAATTCCAAGCTGCACGATGCCCCCACGCGCCAGCTTCAATCCCGTTTCCATGGCGCTTCCGGCGCTACGGGTGTTGTCGGTAATGACGTCGATCTCGCCGCTTCCTTGCGTGCCGTTTTGGCCGACTTCGCCGTCTGCTCACGCGAGCCGATCATCCGCGAATACGACCACAAAGTGCAGGGAAATACCTTGCTCGAACCTCTCGCAGGAGCCCAAGGCGACGCCCCGCAAGATGGTTCCGTCATCGCCATCGATGGCTCCACCAAGGCCATGGCCATCGGACTCTCATTGCTGCCCGAGTGGGGCAAGACCGATCCCTGCGCCATGGGCCGCGCCAGCATGGATGAAACCATGCGCTCGCTGGTCCTCGTCGGAGCCAATCCCGACAAGATCGGCCTGCTCGATAACTTCTGCATGGGCAATCCCAATGATCCCGATGAACTCGGTCGCCTTGTCGAGTGCGTCAAAGGCATTTCCGCCGCCGCCGAAGAATTTGAAGCACCCTTCATCTCGGGCAAAGATTCCTTCTACAACTACTTCGAGACCGAAGACGGCCCGATCAATATCCCCGTGACCTTCCTATGCAGCGGCATCGGCATTGTCGAGGACCAAGCCCACGTCACCGGCTCATCGCTGCGTCGCAATGACTCCGTGCTCTGCTTGCTGGGTGCCACCAAAGATGAAATGGGCGGTTCCGTATTTGCCCGACTCCACGGCATCAGTGATGCCCAAGTGCCGCAAACCGATTGTGCGAAAAACCTCGCCACCTATAGGAAATTCCACGCCGCCCGTTGCGCTGGCCTGATCCTCTCCGCACACGATGTGTCAGAAGGTGGACTCATCACATCTCTAGCCGAAATGGGCTTCTCCGGCAAAGGCGGGCTCGAAGTCGATCTCTACGCCATTTCCAGCGAAACGCCCGCCGTTTCTCTGTTCTCCGAGTCAACCGGCCGCATCCTCATCGAGGTCGCCCCCGACAATGTCGCCGCCCTGCAAGCCGCGCTCGAAGGTGAATCCTTCGCCATCATCGGCAAAGCCAGCGCCACCCACGCCGACCTCGTCATCCGCCAACAAGGCACCGAGCTCATGCGCCAAGCGCTCCCCGAACTCAAAGCCACCTGGCAACACCGCCTCGCAGAGTTTTATTGAGGAGTCATCAAAAACAGAATAGCGGATTTTTTGATCATCTGCGGTGAGCGTGCTTGACCATTTGAACTTATGCGTTTTCACTCCCGCATGGCAAATTCCAAGACTGAAGGGTTTCGTTGGTTGTGGCGGTATTTATCGCGGCATAAGGCGATTTTTTTGCCATCACTTGTGGCTCTGTTGGCTACGGCGGCCCTGTCATTGGCCTTTCCTTGGTTCCTCAAAGATTTG
>CANHKJ010000317.1 GCA_947460915.1 Verrucomicrobiia bacterium | reverse complement strand
TATGGAATCGATACGTGCAGAGAATGTGGTCAAATCATTTGGTCAAACCAAGGCGCTCAATGGGGTGACTTTGGAGATCCTGCCCGGGGAGTTGTTTTTCCTGTTAGGCGCATCGGGTTGTGGAAAATCAACACTGTTGCGTTGCATCGCGGGCTTAGAGACTCCGAACTCGGGCAAGGTTTTTTTTGGCGAGCGCGATGTCACGGCGCTGGCCCCGCACAAGCGTGAGGCGGCGATGGTTTTCCAGAGCTATGCGCTGTGGCCGCATTTGACGGTGGCGAAAAATATCTCGTTTGGACTCGAAGAACGCAAGGTGCCGAAAGAGGAAATCAAGCGTCGTGTCGATGAGGCATTGGCGATGGTGAAACTGGAGGGGTATGGCGATCGTTCGATCGATGCGATGTCCGGCGGTCAGCAACAACGTGTTGCTCTAGCGCGTGCCTTGGTGGTGCACCCGAAGTGCCTTTTGCTCGATGAGCCGCTATCGAACTTGGATGCGCAATTGCGGATCGAAATGCGTCGTGAGATTCGGAGAATTGTCAAAGAGTATGGGCTCACCGCCGTGTATGTCACTCACGATCAAGAAGAGGCTCTGGCGATGGCGGATCGCATGGCGATTCTTGCAGGTGGCGTGATCGAACAGCTCGGCACACCCGAGGATGTCTATCGAAATCCACGCAGCACTTATGTCGCGGGATTCATTGGCGAAACCAATTTGTTGGATGGTGTGATCGAGCACGGCTACGATGCCTATGGTGTGACTATCGGCGAGGTTACTTTGTTAGGTCGTGTAAGCGATGAGTCATGGCAGCCAGCGATGGGTGAGCGAGTGAAAATTTCCATTCGTCCCGAGGCCTTGCGCATCGAGCCGAATGGCAACATCGCTGGGAAGATTGTTGAAAAGGTTTATCTGGGGCAGTGCATTCAGTACTGGGTGGAGACGGCTTGCGGTCGATTGCAAATGGTCGAGCTCAATCCGCAGCAGATCTATGCCGTGGGTGATCAGGTCAGGCTTTCGGTGAGTCGCGAGGATGTGATTTTATTGATCAAATAAGGAAATTTCCGTGAAACGAATTGGAATCATTGTAGGGTTGTTGGCGGTAATTGTGTTATTGCCGGTATTGCTGCGCAAGGAAACGGCGACGGCGAATCCGGGCGATGCGGATGATCGCTTGGTGATCATCACGCCGCACAATGAATCCATCCGCAATGAATATGGCGAGGCCTTTGCTACGTGGTGGAAAGAAAAATCGGGGCGCAGCGTTTACGTGGATTGGCGCACTCCGGGGGGGACGGCGGAAATTCGCAAGGTGTTAGATTCGGGCTTTGCCGCAGCACAGGAGCGCGGGGCGGAGGGGATCGGCATCGATGTTTTTTTCGGTGGTGGAGATTACGAATTCAAAACGCAGGATAAGCCGAAGGTGGGTGCTGGTCGATTGGCAAAATTGGAGGTCTTTGATAAGCATCCAGAATGGTTTGGCGAAAACGGAGTGCCGCAATTTTTCTCAGGCGAGCAGTATTACAATGATGAGCGCACCTGGGTGGCAGCTTGTTTGTCACAGTTTGGCATTTGCTACAATGAAGATGGTTTGATGCGGCTGGGACTAGCGGCGCCGCGGACCTGGAGTGATTTGGGCGATGCTCGCTATGCCGGATATGTGGCACTTGCTGATCCGAGCAAGAGTGGTTCGGTGGCACGTGCGTTCGAGCTCTTAATTCAGCAGCAAATGCAGGAAGCGATGGCGGAGCCGGGTGCTGATCCGCAAAAAGCGGCAGCTGAGGGTTGGAAGCGCGGATGGCAGTTGATCATGCGTCTTTGCGCCAATGCGCGCTATTTTACCGATAGTGCATCGAAGATTCCGCAAGATGTCGGGCAGGGGGATTCCGTGGCTGGTATGTGCGTGGATTTCTATGGTCGATCCTACAGCGATGAATGGAAGCGCGCCGATGGTAGTTCGCGTTTGCAATGGGTCGCGCCATCAGGTGGATCATCCTTGAGTGGCGATCCGATTGCCGTTATGCGTGGAGCTCAAAATTCCGAAGTGGCGCAGGCATTCATCGAGTTTGTCATGAGCGAGCCAGGGCAAGTCTTATGGAATGCGAAACCCGGCACGAAAATGGGGCCGATCTCGAAAGCTCTGCGGCGCATGCCAGTGCGGCGCGACATGTATACGCCCGAGCACCGAGCCATTTTCACCGATGGTGATCATCTGCCATACGAGGAAACCGGGGCCTTTGTGTATCGACCCGAGTTGACGGGTAAGGCGTTTCGGACGATACGAAATTTGGTTCGCGTCGTCGGCATCGACTCGCATGAGGAAATGAAAAGCTCATGGAAAGCACTGCGTGATGCGAATTTTCCACCTGAAGCAACTGCGGTGTTTTTCGATGTCTCCGTGCTCGACTACGCGGTGATGGGGCAGGGGGATCCGTTGATGGACTCGAAGGATGCGCTCGAAGCAGCGAAGCGAGCATCGGCTCTCGGCGCGAAGTTCCGTGCGCAATATCAGCGGGCGGAAGCCATGGCGCAAGAAAACCGTTAGGGTTGAGCGGCCGCGGGTGCTGCAGCTGGTGCCTGATCCTTGCGTGAAAATTCTGAGTTCTGGCTCATGTTCCAGATGCCGATGGCAGTGGCGATGACACTTAGGAGAATCAGCAGGCCGATGGCGACGAGGATGTTGGATTTCATGGAGGAAAAAGGGAGGTCTTTAGAATTTACGAGTGGTCGTATCGACGGCAAGGCTGGGCTTGGTATTCGGGTGATCCGTGGTGAAGTGCAGACCTCTCGATTCCTTGCGCTTGACGGCACAGTCGACGATTAAGGATGCCACGGTCACCAAATTGCGCAACTCTAGAATATCGGCATTGACGCGGTGTCCCCAATAAAATTCGCGCACTTCTTTTTTCAGATTGCGCAAGCGAGTGGCGGCGCGGCGTAGGCGGTTATCGGTGCGGACGATGGAAACATAGTCCCACATCAGGCGGCGGATTTCGTCCCAATTGTGATAGATGACCACGAGTTCATCTGGGGCTGCCGTGTCGCCGTGTTCCCACTCGGGGATTTCCATCATGTGGCACGCCTCACGATTCGGGTGCAAATGAGCCAGCATTTCATCGAGTGCGCGGCGCGCTGTGACATTTCCTTCGAGCAAGGAATTCGATGCCAATCGGTTCGCACCATGAAGTCCTGTGCAAGCGACTTCGCCGATCGCATACAAGCCGCGCAAGGTGGTTTTGCCATTGATGTCGGTGACAACGCCGCCGCATTGGTAGTGAGCGGCGGGCACCACAGGAATCGGTTGAGTTTCACAATCGAGCCCGAAGCGCATCAAGGTATCATAGATAAAAGGAAAGCGTTCCTTCATGAACCCAGGCGGCTTGTGGCGGACGTCGAGATAAACACAAGGTGCTCCGGTGCGTTTGATTTCATGGTCGATGGCGCGAGCCACGATATCACGTGGTGCGAGTGATCCGCGAGGGTCGTGTTTTTTGGTGAAATCTTCGCCTTTTTGATT
>CANHKJ010000316.1 GCA_947460915.1 Verrucomicrobiia bacterium | reverse complement strand
TCCATCGGCGGCATGGCATCGAAGTTGACCGCCGTGCAATACGCTGTGGAAAATGGCATCGAAACCTGGATCGCCAACGGTCGTCGTCCCGAGCGTTTGTTAGACATCGCCGAAAACGACAATCGCAACACACAAGCCATCGGCACCCGTTTCATTCCCCTCACCCGCTAATAATTTTCTGATCATGTCCAGCAACTCAACCAGTGCGAACGAATCCCGCTCCAGCGAAATCCGCGAGGCCATTTTCACCATGGGCCAACAAGCGCGTCAGGCGGCCTACGCTCTCGCCACGCTCAGTGCCGAGAAAAAAAATGCCATCCTTCGGGCCATGGCTGCATCGATTCGTCAGCATGCGCCAGATATTCTCGCTGCGAATCTGTTAGACGTGCAGGCAGCCGAAGAAAAAGGCCTGACCATGGCGATGGTGGATCGTTTGCGCCTCGATGCCGCACGCATCGAAGCCATCGCTGGCGGCATCGATCAAGTCGCCACGCTGCACGATCCCTGTGGCGAAATTCTTTCCGAAGTCACCCGCCCGAACGGCATGCACATCAAGCAAGTGCGTGTTCCGATTGGCGTGATTGGCATCATTTACGAGAGCCGCCCGAACGTCACCAGCGATGCCGCGGTGCTCTGTCTCAAGTCCGGCAATGCCACCATCTTGCGCGGCGGCTCGGAGGCAATTCACTCGAATCGCGCCATCGCTGCGGCTTTGCAATCTGGTGGGGAACCCGCAGGCCTCCCCGCTCATTCCATTCAGCTCATTCCCTTTACCGATCGCGAAAGTGTCGCGGTGCTCGCCAACATGGATCGTTATCTCGACCTGATCATTCCACGCGGTGGAAAAGGCCTGATCGAGACCGTCGTCTCACTGGCGCGCATGCCCGTCATTAAGCACTACGATGGCATTTGCCACACCTACATCGATGTCGATGCCGATCCCGCCGTTGCAATCAAAGTCAGCGTCAATGCCAAAGCGCAAAAGCCCAGCGTCTGCAATGCATTGGAAACCTTGCTCGTCCATCGCGACATCGCCGCCAGCTTGTTGCCCGATCTGGCCCGTGCCTTTCGCGAAAAAAACGTTGAGCTGCGTGGTTGTGAAAACACCCGCGCGATTTTGCCCGATGTGATTGCCGCCACTGAAGAAGACTGGCACACCGAGTATCTCGATTACATCCTTTCGATCAAGATCGTCAACTCGCTCGGCGAGGCGATGACCCACATCAACGAGTATGGTTCCCATCACTCCGATTGCATCATCACCACCAATGCCGCAACGGCTGAAATTTTCCTCAACGGCATCGACAGCGCCTGTGTCTTTCACAACGTCTCCACCCGTCTCGCCGATGGCGAAGAATTCGGCTTCGGTGCCGAGATCGGCATTTCCACCGACAAGCTCCACGCCCGCGGCCCCATGGCCCTGCGCGAACTCACCAGCTACCAATACAGGATCACCGGCGATGGAGTGGTGAAGTGATTGGCCTCAAAAAATGGCAGAAATTCACAAACATAACTCTCAAAAAATCCGTATCATCCCGAAATGGAAAATAGAAACGACGGATTTTACGGATTATACTGATTTTATAAGATGAACGAGATGATCTATCATTCACTTTTGAAGCGAGTCAATAAATCCGATTCACAGTAATAGTCTTCTCCGTTCAATCCGTTCAATCCGTCGTAATAATACCCCATATAGCATGGCGCAATGATGAACTAGATTGCTTTAAGCATCGTGTATTGACTCTGAATTACCATCGCAGCAGGGAAACGAGACCGTCACGAGCTCCCACGACTGAATTTTCGTGCATTTTCGGGGAAACTGTGGTTTTTTCCGCCGTCTTCGTTTTTTTCCACACTTTCTCATGCTATCGATTCAAAATCTCCGCGTCGAGTATGGCGCACGCGTCTTGTTCAATGACCTCTCGTTCACGGTGCAACCTCGTGAGCGCATCGCCTTTGCCGGACACAACGGCGCAGGCAAATCGACCTTGATGAAATGTGTCGCTGGCATCATCCAACCGAGCTCCGGAAAAGTCACCGCGCCGAAGGGCTATCGCGTCGGCTACCTCCCGCAGGAAGGCATTCACGTCAAAGGCATCACCTTGTGGGATGAAACGGAATCCGCCTTTGCTGAGGCAGTGGAGATTAAGAGAAAAATCGACGAGCTGGGCGATTCGCTCGATCACCTCGATCCCCGTTCCTCACCGTTCAGTGAGTGTTTGGAAGAAATTGGCAACCTCGAACTCCAGCTCGAAGCCTTCGATCCCAGCCGCATGAAGCCGAAAATTCAGTCGGTGCTTCTCGGACTCGGATTTTCGGAAAGTGACTTCGGTCGCGACTGCGGACACTTTTCTGGTGGTTGGCAAATGCGAATCGCGATGGCGAAACTTTTCCTACAAGCCCCCGAAGTTCTTCTGTTAGACGAGCCGACAAACCACCTCGATATCGATTCGCAAGCTTGGGTGGAAAATTACCTGATTAACTACCAAGGTGCGATCTTGTTGATTTCGCACGATCGATCCCTTCTCGATACCCTTTGCACTCGCACCATCGCCTTCCACAAAGGTCGTGCGGAAGAATATGCGGGCAATTATTCTTACTACGAACGCGAAAGCGTCGCTCGCAAGGAAAACTTGCTGCGTCAGTATGAAGCGCAGCGCAAAGAGATCGCCAAAACGCAAGAGTTCATCGATCGCTTCCGCGCATCGGCAAACAAAGCGACTTTGGTGCAATCGCGCATCAAGCAGCTTGCCAAAGTCGAGCGCATCGTCATCGAGGCTGAGGACCCAGTGATGAATTTCCGTTTCCCGAAACCACCATCGTCAGGACACTCGGTCGCGTTGTTAGAGAAATCGACCAAACGTTATGGCGATCACACGGTGTTTGAAAACTTCGATTTCGAGGTCGTGAAAGGCGAAAAATTTGCCATCGTCGGTCCGAACGGCGCGGGCAAATCAACCTTCTGCCGCATGATCACCGGACAAGAAGAGCCGACATCCGGCACCTTCACGCTCGGCATGCGTGTCAGTGTCTCGTATTTCTCGCAGAACCACGCCGACGAACTCGATCCGACAAAAACCGTGCTGGAGACGGTCGAGGAAACAGCTACCCGCGATGCCGCACCGCATTGTCGAAATCTGCTAGGCTGCTTCCTTTTCCGCGGCGATGATGTATTCAAGAAAATCGGCGTGCTCTCCGGTGGAGAACGCTCGCGTGTAGCCCTTGTGCGCATGTTGGTTCAGCCAGCGAATTTCCTGATTCTCGACGAGCCAACAAACCACCTTGATATGCAATCGCAGGACGTGCTGCAACGCGCGCTCGTCGATTACCCCGGCACCGTGCTGATCGTATCGCACAACCGAAATTTCCTCGATCCATTGGTCAGCAAAACTCTCGAATTCCGCCCTGGTGCCAAGCCGACCTTGTATCCTGGCAACATTTCCTACTACCTGGAAAAATCCGCCGCAGATCGTAAGCTCGAAGAAAAAAACAAAGCGCTTTACAAAACGAGCAC
>CANHKJ010000315.1 GCA_947460915.1 Verrucomicrobiia bacterium | reverse complement strand
GGGGCGAAGGCATCGGGTTCTTCTCCAGAGCCAATAAAGCAAGTTGGGATCTTGAGTTGCTCTTGGATGGTGACTGCGATGCCGCCGCGGCCTGAGCCGTCCATTTTGGTGATGATGAGACCATCGAGCGGACATGCTTTGTGAAATTCTTTCGCTTGTTGCAGAGCATTGGCTCCCGTGGTAGCATCGACGACAAGCAGAGTGAGATGCGGTGCGGATTCATCGTTTTTGGCGATGACGCGGCGAATTTTCGTCAGCTCTTCCATCAGATTGTGCCGCGTGTGCAGTCGGCCTGCGGTATCGCAAATCAAGAAGTCTGTCTTTTGCGCAATGGCTTTTTGGTGCGCGGTGAAGCAGACTGAGGAGGGGTCGGCATTGGTATTGCCTTTGACCACGGGGATTTCGAGTCGTTGACCCCAGCGCTCCAGTTGCTCTACAGCAGCAGCGCGGAAGGTATCAGCTGCGGCAAGGACTACGGAATTGCCTTGTTTTTGCAGCCAATGGGCCAGTTTGGCAGAAGATGTAGTCTTACCGACGCCATTGACGCCAACGACGAGGATCACGCAGGGCTGCCCATCCTCGCGTTTGGCGGGCAGGGGATAACTCGCGGGAAGGCGCTTGTTGATGTGGGCGCGGGCGACGTCGATGACGTCTTGAGCGGTGATTTTGCGACCGAGTTCTTTGAGTTCGTCGATGATCTCCATCGCTCCGCGCACTCCGAGGTCGGCGGCAATGAGTTCGGCCTCGACCTCATCCCATTCGATCTCAGCGCGGTTGGTGATTTTATTGAAAAGTGATTTGAAGAAACCCATGAGTGAATGCGAAAAATGTTAGAGAGTTTTGATTTTGATATTGCGCCAACGCACGTTGCAGGACTTGCCACCATGTACTTGGAGGGCGAAAAATCCTTCGGGTGTAAAGGCGGGATCGTTGTCGGTGTAGTCCACGCGCTTTTCTCCGTTGAGCCAAATTTGGATGTGGCGATCTTCACAAACGATGCGGATTTCATTCCAGTCGTCCCATTTCATGATCTTTTGGCCCTGAGCGGTGAAGGCTTTTTGCTCGGCTTTTTGTGCATCGGTGCTTTTCGGGTTGAGTGGAGATGGCTGGAGCCAACCACGGCGTGCTTCATCATAAAGACCAGCTGTCCAAGCGCGGCCTTTGCCGTTGTCGTGCTCGCATTGGTAGCCGTGAACACGACCGTCTTTGCCGGTTTTTTGTAGACCACGAAACATCATGCCAGAGTTGCCGCTGAGGTCATCGAATTTCATCTCGAAGCGGAAATCGAAGTTCTTGTAGGTTTTTTCGGTGCGCAAAAAGGTATTATTACGGACGTTTTTTCCAGTGCCGACGATGCATTCGCCTTCAGCTGTAAATTTTCCCTCGCCGTTGACGACTTTCCAACCACTGAGGTCTTTGCCGTTGTATAGTGGGACGAAGCCTTCTTGAGCTTGGGCGAAGCTGAGGAAAAGAAGGGCGGTGATGAGTTGATGGATTTTTTTCATGGTATTGGTCGGCGGCGATTTTGCTACACTTGGGTAGGAAAGCAAGAGAAAGCGGAATTGAATCAACGGGGAAGGTCTTGAATTTGAGTGCGCAGAGAAAGAATGGCTTCTGCCGGGTGCGCAGCAGAGAGGGATATGCGCAGTCGTGCTGTATTGCGCGGCACGGTGGGGTAGCGAATTGCGGGAACGAGGAAGCCTTGCTCACGAAGTCTGCTTGCAGCGTTGAGCGCAGCTTGGTTGTTGCCGATGACGTGCGGGAAAATTGCGCTTTTGTGCTGTGAGCCCTCATCAAACAAACGAATGTTTGCTGCAAGCTTTTCGCGCAATTCATGTCCTTTTTCGGAGCGGATGATGGCTACGGCGTGACTCGCGGCAAAGGCAAGAGCCGGCGGAGGAGCTGTGGAATATATGAAAGAGCGTGCTCGATTGATCAAAAGTTGGATAATTTCTCCATCTGCAGCGATAAAACCTCCCGCCAGTCCTGCTGCTTTGCTCAGAGTGCCCATCTGTAAATCGATCCGCTCTTGCAGTCCACAGGCTTCGGCTAATCCGCCACCGGTCGCGCCAAGCACACCGTAGCCGTGGGCTTCATCGACGAGAAGTAACGCTTCAAATTCTTCCTTCGCTTGGACCAATTCCGTGAGCGGGGCGATGTCGCCGTCCATGCTGAAAACAGATTCAGTGACGATCAGAATGCGTGGCGACGAGCCATGAGTGGCGCGAATCGAGGCGAGAATTTTGCGGAGTTTGGGAACATCATTGTGGGGGAAAACACGGATGGTGGCTCCGGAAAGGCGTGCAGCATCGATCAAGCAAGCGTGACTCAGTTTATCCAGCACGACGAAATCAGTCTTAGTGAGTAGTGCAGGAATGATTCCCATCGCGACGGCGAACCCTGTACTAAATAACAGTGATGATTGCTTTTTTTTGTGCTCGGCGATTGCTTGCTCCAGATCGCGATGTGCGGGTGAGCTACCACTGACTAGGCGTGATGCACCCGAGCCATGACCATAGCGCTGGAGTCCCTCTTGGAATGCTGCGCGGAGGGATTCATCGTGGCTGAGTCCCAAATAATCATTGGCGGCAAAGTTCCACAATGATTGGTCCGATTCGGCAGCCTGGATTTTACCATTGCTATGATCCCATGATCGCAATTCCCGCCATAATCCAGCTTCACGGATGTCTTCGAGGTCTTGGGCAAATGGTCTCACGGCCGACAAGAATAGCATGGCGTGGTGATTCGTGCGAGCGCTAGTTTTGTCTGCACCTACCCGAATGCGGTATGAAAAAAATTCTTGATGTTGATTGCGTTGCGGATTTATGCTCCTAGCCCGACACTTGGCGCGACAATTGCTACTGTTGCAGAGAAATGGGAAAGAAAATGAAGCGTAAATACAATGCATTTTTCAAAAATCTGATTTTTGCAATCTTTTGTATTTACATCTGATGACTCTGTGTTAATTTTCTTTTGTTCCTGCAACGAACCAAACCCACGTTATGAAACTACTACCCTCAAAAATTTCTCAGATGCGGATCGCGAAGAGAAAAAAAGGATTCACACTCATTATTACCATCAGTCTTCTGGTGTTGTTGACGATGGTCGCAGTCGGCGTTCTCTCTCTTTCATCAGTAACGCTGCGTTCCTCAACTCAAGGCAACGCGATGTCGATCGCTCGCAGTAATGCCAAGCTTGCTCTGATGATCGCGCTCGGTGATTTGCAAAAAAGCATCGGCCCCGATAAAGCGATCACTGCTACCTCTGAAATTATCAGCGAGAATCCATCTAAATACAACCTCACGGGAGTTTGGTCATCATCGGACAGAGCTCCTGGTGCTACTGGTGCAGGCGTTGTCAAAGCTGAGCTGTTTCAAAAATGGTTGGTTTCAGACACGAATCGTGAGCAGACGAGCTTGTTGAATTACACAACGACTGGGACTTTCGAAAATCCTATTGAGCTAGCGGGCAAAAACACTTTTAGCGATAGCAATATCCCTGAAGAAGATCGAATCACGGC
>CANHKJ010000314.1 GCA_947460915.1 Verrucomicrobiia bacterium | reverse complement strand
GTGAAGGACATTGATTTTTTGAGCGAGTCGGTTCGGGTGATGGGCAAAGGTTCGAAAGAACGCATCGTGCCGATTGGTGGTCCCGCATTGTCTGCGCTGCAACGCTATCGACGCGAGGCCGCGATCACGCAAGGCCCGTTGTTTCTCAGCTCGCGAAAAACTCGCATCACACAGCAAGCGATTGATTTGCTATTAAAAAAATACCTCGCTCAATCATCGATTCCTTTTGCCATCTCGCCACACAAGTTGCGGCACTCGTTTGCCACACACATGTTAGATGCTGGAGCTGATTTGCGCAGTGTGCAATCGCTGCTAGGTCATGCATCGCTTTCCACAACTCAAATTTACACCCACGTCACCCGCGAGAGATTACGCCAAGCCTATGATGGAGCTCATCCCCGCGCCAAATCCGCACCCGAATGAAACGCATCGTTTTTTTGCTCCTGCTGCTTTCTCCTTTTTCTCATGCCGATGACGCGGCCTTGATCAAGCAATTGCTCGCGGAAAATCTCGACAAACGCACCTTTGCCTTTGCCGATGTGGTGCTCGCCTCTTCGGGGAAAAAAGTCATTCCGCTCGATAGCAACAACGCCGCCCATCTGCGCATCACCCGAGCGATTCGCATCGCGCTCGATCAAGCCTTGGTGGCGCTCTCGCGCGAGGATTCACCGGTCCGCAAACTACGCCGAATCAACGAGGCGTCACGCTACTTCGAGGACGCACTGATGCTCAGCATCAACCAAAGCCCTGGGTTGCGTTGTGAAATCCCTCCGACAAAAAAAGGTGACCTTCAGCGCTCGGGTTATCCCGACCTCAAGATCACGGATCGCAATACAGGCCTCGTCGCCTACCTCGATCCGAAACTTGTCGAATCAAAATCACTACATTCCACGCTACGGACGTTTTATTACGAGCCCAAGCATGAAACACTCAAGATCAATGACGATGCCATTCATTTACTTTGTGGCATCGAGCACGATGGCAAAGAGGGCCAGTGGACATTCACTCGCTTTCACCTCGTTGATCTCTCCACGCTACGCGTGCGGTTAAAAGCTGAATTTCAGGCTTCCAATGCGGAGCTTTATCCGAAAAAATAGCCACGCGCTTATGGAGGACAGCCCTACGGAAAACAGACTCATGGAAAATTGCATCACGACTACTGCCACGATCCTCGGACCTTACTCCGATATCTTCGAGGCATCGCTGCCGAATGGCAAAAAAACGCTGGCTCATTTTTCCCGAAGCACCATGCATCTGCGCGAACAAATCCGCATCGGTATGAAAGTGCGCGTCGAGATGACACCGTTTGATTTCGATGTAGCGAGGATCGTTGCGATTGAAGAATGAGCTTGTGAGATCGATGATCAAGGCTGCGCTTTACCAATCACCGGCCAGCCCTTTTCATCCCATGTTAGGGGCACCATGCGCAAGCGCGAATTGCCATTGATACTACGATCATAGTAGTGATGAACGAGCCACTCCTTGCCATCGCGCTGTAACACTGATGCGTGGCCCGGGCCGATGAAATCGCCCTCGGTCGTCATCAACAACTTTCCAGCAGCCTTGCGTAAATCCACGCCGTGTTCATCGAGATACGGTCCCGTAATGCTTTCACTGCGCCCCACCCGAATTTCATAGGTGCTTTTCACTCCGCGACAACACAGGCCCCAGTTGACAAAAAGATAGTAACTGCCCTTTCGTTCATGAATGAACGGAGCCTCGATCTCGGGAGCCTTTGCGAGGTGTATCGGCGCTTTGTTCGGATCCTTGCGCAAACCCGTTTTGGCATCGAGCTCGATCAAAAAAATTCCATCCCAAAAGGAACCATATGACATCCACATGCGCTGATCTTTCGGATCGATGAGCACCGCAGGATCAATCGCATTGCAGCGATCCGCAGCGCTCGATTGCAGCACGATTCCTCGATCCTCCCACTGCCAATCCGCTGACTTCGGGTCCAAGGATTTGCCAACAGCAAGACCAATCGCCGAGCGGTTTTTGCCGAAGGTCGATACAGAATAATACACAAAATATTCATCGCCCACGCGGATCACATCGGGAGCCCACAAATGTTGTCGATTCCCGGGCACCTCGCGCTCGTGCCACTCGGGAAAACTACCTGGCGCAAATATCGAACCCGCACGCTTCCATTTCCCTGCGGCATCTTCTTGCATCAAGGAGATGCCTATGCCCGTGGAAAAAAAACGATGTAATCCCTGCGAAGCAATTACCGTCGAAGGATCATGCACTTTTCCGGGATCACGCATGCCCGGCGAACCCTGCGCCACAGCAAACAGGGTCGTAAGAAAAAAGAATGCGCTCAAGCTGTGCCATCGATTCAACATCACGCAAAGGTTAGCACTTCACGCATTTCCCGCAAGAAACATGCTGCGTCCGATGACACAACGCCCGATCACCTCCGCGCGTGATCCGGAAGATCAAGCACTGGCGGAGCCTTGCGTGCAGGGCGATTGAACGGAGTTCCATACTCGGTGTAGTCGTTGAGAAATCCGCCTTGGCTGAGGAAAAACTGACCATTTTCGACACCCATGAAGCGGTCGAGTCTATCGGCCTTGCCGGTGCCATCGTGACTGAAACTTGCCTGTGTCACCTCAATCCATTTTTTATCACTAGTGAAAATCCACTGATTGCCGAAATGCGCCTTGCGCAGCAGATGACCATTGTGACCACCAAAGTTTTCGCTGAAACTATAAAGCCCGCGGAGATAGCTGCCTTCCTTCGGGGCGCGCCAGCTAGAGATCAACATCCATTTTTTTTGATCCGGATGAAACCAGTAGCCGCTGAAAATTGTGTGCGTTGCATCTAATACTGCAGCCGTAACAAAAAACTTCTGCACCTCACCCGTTTTCCACAGATACTTCAAATGACTATGTCCGCCCGTGCCTTCATTGCCGAAGTCGCCACTAAAAACATTTTCGCCCTTAGCAATCAGTGTCACCCGATCAGCGGCGCCGACTTTATCACGACTCACCGCTTCATTGCCGCTATCCCAGACAGAGAAAATGATGCGTCGCTCCGTTGGGCTATTCACCTGCATACCGAAGTAGCCGCGATGCCAACCGCAGGCCATGTAATACGTGGCCACAGGGTCTTCTTGCGCGCTTGCCTCGCAATAAAACCCTGCCACCTGCACATCCTTCGGTTGCGGGTAGCTGAGATGAACGGATGCCGCATTGCGCCGCTCTTTTTGATTAGCCTGAATGCCAGCGGCGGCTGGACCATCGAGCTGGAGCGATACCACATCGCCCGGCTCGGTGCTTGCGGGATTTTTCGAACGCAGTTCGATCTCTTGGTAGCCTACTTTCGCGATGCGAAACGACCCAAAGTCGACCAACACATCCTCATCGCCCTTGCCCTCAAAGTTCACTTCGCGCGAGGCTGTGCCGACCAGCAACGACAACTGCGATTTCTTGCCCTTAGGCAAACGCATGGCCACCACACAAGTGACCTCGCCGGTTTTCGTGAAGCGTGGATACCAAACGATGTGATTTTTCTCATGCTTCCAATCAGTGATCGGTTCGTTTTCGCGAAACAGTGCC
>CANHKJ010000313.1 GCA_947460915.1 Verrucomicrobiia bacterium | reverse complement strand
TCGCGCAGGGAGTTTACGCGACCGTCCCAGAAGAAACTGGATTTCCAAGCAAGATTGAACAAGGGCATGGCGTTGCGCGTACCGGGACGATCCTGTATGCCAAGACTGACGCGGCGCGAATCGGCAAAGGCGGCTTTTGCATCATGGCAAGAGGCACACGACAAGGATAGGTCACGTGAAAGCGCAGGCTCGTGAAACAATTTTTTGCCGAGGGCTACGCGTTCCTCGATGAGTGGATTGTCGCGTGGTAGATCTGGTACTGGGAAGGTGCCGCTCATCGTGAAGCGATAAGGTGTAAATTTCTCCGGCAGATAAAGTGGTTTGACAGGTGCAGGAGGCCGGATTGTGGTGGATGCGGTGTCAAGAAGTCGCTCGACCCGAAAAGCACCGGGAAGATTAGCCACTAGCGCGGCTGCGATTGGGTCACCATCTCGCGAATGTGTGGCATTCCCATCTCTTTCTAGCGAGAGGCGTCGCGGGGCATTCAAGAGCACTCCGAGATCAAAATCTAGCAACAAGCCCGCATCCCTTGATAGATTAAGCGGCGCGGCAAGACTCACGCGGGTGCGGTTCGGATCGCGCGCAAGATGATAGGCATAGCCTTTCGGTCTCGCGTTACCAGAGCGAAAGTAGCCTTCTATCGCCATGAAGATGTAGCCTCCCTGCCAAGACCAATGGAGGCCGTTGAGGTTCGGGTTGAGTGGGTGGTCGGCTGGGTATATCGAGGGGTCCGCGTTGTTGGCTGCGGCATCTGGACCGACATGGAATCGAAGCGCGCGGTAATTTCCGGGCTGAAGGTTTTCCAAACGATAGGTGGAGCGACGGGAGGCTGCGTCGATCCAAGCAATGGACGCAGGCACATCGAACCACACACCATCATCGCGTTCTATGGCAAATCCGCTAAGAAGATAACTCAATCGAGAGAAGGACATGGTTTCGCCTGATCCATTCTGATAGCGAAGCGAATCCAACAACATCGGTTCACCCTGCACGGTGTGGCGGATTGCTATATCAAGAGTCACTGCGCTCAGCGGAGCTAAAAGTGCAACGATGGCGATGAGCGAAGTGGTAAATCCAGAGTAGATCATTGTCCGGTGTAAACGGGATCATAGGTTCCAGTGGATGTGCGACTGACGCGGTAGAAACGCCGAGGTGACGACAGCGCCGCGCCTGGATCGATCAGCGAAGTCGTAGTCGCATCTGCTGCGGCGGGAACGGCGGCACCGATGGTGGACCAACCCGTAGCGATGCTGTTAGATGCCTCTACTTGGTAGGTTCCGCCTTCCACGCTGCTCCAGGTGAGAGTGACATTGCCGTTGGCGCGATTTATGGTGGGAGCGGCAGCTTCTTCTTTTTTCTTAGGACCGCCGGTGAACAGAACCGTAGCGCCGGCTGGAACAGTCGCGTTGGCAGTGCTGTTGGCAGTGCCATAATATTGTTTGCCGAGTAGATGAGGAAACGCCGTGTTGCCGCTGGCGTCGATCGCGACGAAATACGCATACGTGCCGTTGGGAAACTCCGGCGTCACGCACTGGCGGCCGTTGTATTTGTCCAGATCAAAGTCGACGCCTTGAACTCTACCACGGTCACCAAGATAGTCGTAATCACCAATGTAGCGGCCGAGGGCGTATGCGGTGGAAACTAGTGGCCCATAGCCGTTGAGGGCTGGCAAATTGTAGTCTCCTGCTGGTGCACCGGATTCAGTTAGATAACCCTGCGCGATGGCAGCCCAGCGCGGCAGGGTGACTCTACCAGTGATCGATAGATTCGCTGTGCCGTAGGTGGCCGCATTAGTGGCATTGCGCAGAACAAAACCAGAGCGCATCCGCGTCACCGAGCTTGTTGGATTATTTGCAGACGAATAGCCATAGGGTCCGTAGATTGGATAACCGTCGTAGCACCATCCGATGATGGGCGAGTGGTGGAGAGGCGTGACCACGCCAGTGGGATCGATTTCGGTGTAGGTGTAAGTATTGGTAGCGGCGTTGTAGGTGGACTTCATGTTATCGCCGAGCTGGTAGCGCAGAGCCTTGGGTTCTGCGTGGTAGTGGTATTGGCCATTGTTGCCCGGTTGGTGGGCGAAGCCCGGATCAAAAGTCACCACCTCCACGGCGAGTGCGTCGCGTGACCAATAACCGTCGCCTGTGGCTCCCATTGCATCGCTGCCGGTGACATTGGAGGCGTTGGGTGCAGTGCTATTAGATTGATTGAAGGAAAAAGCGTCGCCGAGGTCATAGATGGCCACCCCGTTGACCATCATGCCAATCATGCCACCAGGGTGTCTGACTTTCGTCGCGCTGGGCGTCGGTTGGCGAGTGATGCGCACCGAATAGTCCCGCGAGACAGGCCAGAAGCCGAATAAACCCCCAGCGTTGTTGAGCCAAGGCCCCATGGTGTAGGATGCTAGGCCGCTGGCATTGATGTACACATCGGTGTTTGTGTAGCTGATGCGCTGGACATCAGCATAGACAGGTACCGTCTGGGCTAGGCCGCCGTTATTGTTGTTGGTAACGCCGGCAACGGGCCAAGAGGTGACAGAGGTGATCAGGGTGGGGCTTTGAATCACCCGCGCAAGTTGGGATGACTCTGCAGTATACCAAGAGGTTAAGATCGGATCTGCGAATGCCGATGAGGCAAGAAACAAAAGAAGTTGGATAATGGGAAGCTTCATTCTTATGCTCATCGTGCAATCTGACTTTTTGCGAATCAACAGGAAAATTGTAAAGAGTTGGTTAAGCTAATCAACAGCTACACAAGAAATCACACGATGGACTCAAAGCTCTCAGAGTAAATTTTTAGCATGAGATGAGGTTGTGTTCAGAAGAGAACGACAAGCGCTACTTTTCGTTTTTTGAAAATGGCGGAGAGGGTGGGATTGCCTCGCTATCGCGACGCTATGCGGAAATGTCGCTGCGCGGATGTTTTCAATTGTCGATATGATCGACTGCTGCGTTCAAACCCATGGCCCTTTGGGCTGGGTTTTCATCCCACCCTCTCGATGGAGGGGAAAGCTCAGCCTGCAAAGCAGTTACACTTTGGATATGATGCTTTGCGTACAAATGGCGGATCGGTGAGGCGGTTGGTTGATGGCTCCTTTTTCTTTGCACTCATGGGCATTGGTGCGTTGGATTTTTTGCATGGGGACGAATATCGATTAGCCATTGACCGTCATTTTGTGTGAAATCCGTGTGGAATTGACTGGATTCTGTCGCGGATTTCGGATTGCTGATGGCACTTGCATGGTCGTCTCTCATCACTCACATATCTGACCGATTGACGATTCGGATCAAGGTCTGATTTGAGATATTTGCAATTCACAGCGATGGGAATTCAGTTTGCATTTGTTGATAGTAAGCGTCCTATGAAGCGCCTCTATTCATTAACGTCGTAGGTGCTAACCTACGACACTTATGACTACGACGAACCATTCAGACGAAGCCGAGAGCCCGGCAGCAGAACCCAGTCAGCTACTCAAAACCGATGTCCTTGGCCGCACGCGCATGTGCCGGGCGCAGCGTGAAGCCATTCTCGATACATTTGAAGCCAGCGGCATGTCAGGGCAAGCATTCGCGC
>CANHKJ010000312.1 GCA_947460915.1 Verrucomicrobiia bacterium | reverse complement strand
TCGGGCGATTCTTTTGGCAATGGTGTGCAAGGTGGCATCATGAATGCCGGCGAGGGCAAACTTCACAACATTCTTGAAGCCGAAGCTTTCACCGGACAGCCTAGCAAAAGCCAATGGACAGAAACGCCTGCATGGCTCAAGGGCGCGGGCGATGGAGCCTTCTGTGCGGGAATCAATCGCTTCATTCTGCATACCAATCCGCATCAACCGTGGAACGATCGAGTAAAACCTGGAATGACAATGGGACAGTGGGGATCCCATTTCGGTCGCACACAAACGTGGTGGGAACCCGGCAAGGCATGGCTTGCGTATCTTGCTCGTTGCCAAGCGCTGCTCCAGTGGGGGACTCACGAATCCTCGAATGCTTCATCGTTCGTCTCGATCGAAGGTGAGGCAAATGTGAAAAGCGTTCATCGCAAAGAAGGGGATCGACATGCCTTTTTTATCGCCAATCTCGGAAAAAATGCAGGCAAGGTGTTAGGGACATTTCGAGCAGGAAATCAAGTGCCCGAGCTTTGGGATCCTGTTACGGGAACCATGCGTGAACTCACTGATTTCCGAAATGAAGGTGGAGCGACACGACTGCTGTTAGAGTTGGCACCACAACAAAGTTACTTCATCGTTTTCCGCAAAGCCGCAAGCGCCGCAAAACCCACACAGCGAAATTTTTCGGTCACACAAGAAGTCGGTGCCTTGCAAGGAGCATGGCAGGTGAGCTTTGATCCTGCATGGGGCGGCCCAGAGCAAGCGGTCACATTCTCGGAGTTGAGCGATTGGACCTCACATGCCGAAGCGGGCATTCGCTATTACAGCGGCACCGCCGTCTATCGGAAAAAATTCGATCTCGTATCTGCGCCGAAAGAAGAATCGTTGCTCGATTTGGGAATCGTGCATCACCTCGCGCAAGTGCGATTGAATGATCGCGATCTCGGCGTTGTGTGGTGTGATCCGTGGCAAGTTCGCGTGCCTGCGGGCTTACTCAAGGCTACGGGGAATCGTCTCGAAATTGCCGTTACCAATGTCTGGGCAAATCGTCTAATTGGCGATGAACAGCAGCCCGCAGATACGGAGTGGTTGCCCGGATACATGGGCGGGCAATACTTGAAACGTTTCCCCGATTGGTTTGTCAAAGGTAGCAAGAGACCATCTGCGGAGCGTTACACATTCACGACATGGAATTATTTCACCAAGGATTCGAAGTTAACTCCCTCCGGTTTGTTAGGTCCAGTACGGGTGATGGCGCAAGATTGGCAACAGTCTGCTTCGACTCTCACAGAAGAATTGATGGCAAAAGTTCCTGCACATCTGGATACAGAATCACCCGATGGATTTGAGGCCGATTTGCCTAATGCCAATTCCTTGATCGAACTCGCAGGCATTGAAGAAAGCGGTAGCATGCAAAGTGAAGGTGGTGCGAAAGATGCTTCTCCGATCCACAATGGCACAACTCGCAATGGCTCCGGCACAGCGGAAACCCAGGACGACGGGAAAACTTATCGTGGCTACGGCGATGGCAACAGCGTGACGTTTCGCATCAAGAACCCGCAGGGAGAAAACCTAACAGAGATTCGCAGTTTTGCCGGTCATCCTGATGCGCGTGCAAGTCAAAATTACAGCGTGTGGATTGCTAAGGCCGATGCGCCTGGCCAATTCATCAAGGTAAAAGAAGTGAAAGCTCAAAGTTCAGGCGGAGGCACACAATTGCGCGTGAAAATCGATGCCAAGCAGGTTGTTGCTGTGCGATTGGACTTCGGCAACGGCTCTGCTGGTTTCAATGTCTATCGCGAAATTTGTTTGCTTGGTAGCACATCGAACTAACCGAAATTTCAACATGACATTATCTAAATCTACGTTGCACTTTTTAGCAGCGAGCCTTTTCATCATGAGCGCAGCAAGCGCCGTCGATCTAACGAAATTTTCAGGAGTCGTAGCGGAATCAGGGCGTGTGGGATTCGTTTTTCCAGTAGCAAAATCCCTTGTGGTAAATGAGCGAGTCACGATTGCTCACGACGTTTCTTCGGTGTGTTCCTTCGTCATCGAAGATGGACCCGATGCTGTCGATGTCGTTTTTCAAGCAGGCATGGCAGAAGCTGGCGGCGCATGCGGTTTTTCCAAAAGCGGTGCGGGCACGTTGCGGGTGGAAGGCGATGTTTTGTTAGGTGGTGTCATCACAATCTATGACGGAACGTTGGATTTATCCGCTGCTCGATTGAAGGAAGGCGCACGAATCAATCTCATGGGCGATGCGAAAATGATGTTGCCGCCCAAATCCAATGAAACAATCGATTTTTACCGCAATGGCGAAAAGGTCCGTGGTAAATCGAGGCGCGATGATTGGCAGACTCTGAAATACGGCATCTTCAGCCATTACGTCTGGAATGGCTATGGAATGACCGCATTTCAACCAAATGAAGATGGCACGGTATCAAAATCGATCGATGAATTGGCCAATGCGTTTGATGTGACTAACTATGTCAACCAACTGATCGACGCCAAAGCACAATACGTTGTGTTCACGGCATGGCATTCGGGGACCTGTCCTCTGTTCCCCAGTGCGGCGATGAAAAAATGGGCTCCCAATCGAGTGAGTTGTCCACAGCGAGATTTGCTTGGCGATTTGTTAGATGAATGTCGCAAACGTGGAATGCCGGCATTTTTCTACTGTCATCCTTACCAACCCGTTGCCGAACCTCACAATGATTGGATCAATGATCTTTACGCAGAACTGATCGATCGCTACGGCGACCGCCTCCATGGTTTGTGGATTGATGAAAATTTTCAAGACTGCACGCAGGACAAAGTCGTCGATTACCCGCGCCTGATGCGCACGATCAAAGAACGCAATCCCGACTTAATCTTAACGCACAACAATGGTGGTTTTCAGAGCTATGGTGTGGATGAAGGCGTGCAAGAGGTGCAGTGGGAATTTCATGAAGGACGCGCATCTTCGGTCTATCAGATTTTTTCCCAAACGGCAAAATCTTCGGAAGACATGCTGATCACGACTGTGATCCAGGCTGCCGCAAATACCATGGGCGGGGGAATTCAGTGGAGCATTGATGCGATTGGCTCAGGCGGCGACAAAAAGGGTGGACTCGATCCGAAGGCTCGACCAATTCTTAATGGCTTTGTCAAATTGTTAACGCCGATTGCTGAATCGGTCAATGGCACGCAAACTAGCACATCGTTCTTGCCACCGTATCGTGGAGTGGTCGTTCGCTATGCCGATCTTACATGGGGTGTTGCGACCAAATCCGCCGATGATCGCAAAGAATTCCTGCACGTGCTCAAAGCGCCGCAGGGACGTTCCTTGCAACTGCCTCCACCTGCCGATGGAAAAGTTTTTGCGCGAGCTCGCTTGCTCGATGGTGGTCAATCACTATCGATGCAGCAAAGCAATCGCGGAATCACACTCACCCTGCCCGAGGGTATCGAGTGGAAAAAGCCTGACACAGTGATTGTCATGGAGGCGAGCAGACCAGGTGCTGTGGGCTTGGTGAATAACACCAGTCGCGCTGTGCGCTATGAGGGCTCATCATGGCAATATCAGCGCAAGGTCGAAAACCAAGAATATCGTGG
>CANHKJ010000311.1 GCA_947460915.1 Verrucomicrobiia bacterium | reverse complement strand
TGGGCTCATCCCGACCATTCGAAGGATGCACAATCAAAGGCGCAGGTTTTGCGATCACAATGTAGTCATCATTTTCATCAATGACGCCAAATTCTAAAATCGCTTCTGGTCCCTCGTTCACTGGCGCGCATACTAACGCGACTGTCACACCGTGAGCAAGCATGATCATTGTCGCATGGTTGACAGACCTCTGGCATTTGCCTAGGCTCTGCGCCATGCCGCCATCATCCACAGCTCGAATAGCCGTAGTCGGTGGAGGACCTGCGGGCTTGTTTGCGGCAGAAACGCTCGCAAATCAGGGCGTCCAAGTGGATCTCTACGATGCGATGCCATCGGTGGGTCGGAAATTTCTCGTCGCTGGGCGAGGCGGACTCAATCTCACTCATGGCGAGGCCATGGATTCGTTTCGCACACGCTATCGCGGCCCCGACATGCCACAAACATCGTGGGATCAGTGGCTAACCGATTTTTCTCCACAAGATATCAGAAATTGGGCCGCAGGTTTGGGCATCGAGACATTTGAGGCAAGCAGCGGTCGTGTGTATCCCAAGGAAATGAAAGCCGCACCATTGTTGCGACGCTGGGTCGATCGCCTGCGCGGCTTCGGCGTGAGATTTCACATGCGGCATCGGCTTTGTCGAATCGAGCATGATCCCGAACTGCGCCTTCATTTCCAAAAAATTGCAGGCAAAGATAAAAGCGAAAATCCGCTAGATTCATTCTATGTCGATTCGCCTGACGCTGTGATTCTTGCTCTGGGTGGAGCCTCGTGGCCGATCACCGGATCTGATGGAAAGTGGACTTCCATGTTCGATCATCTCGGCATCAAGGTGCAACCGTTAGTCTCTGCCAATTGCGGCTGGGAACTGGAGTGGCCAAAGGATTTGTTAGGAAAAATCGAAGGCTTACCCTTGAAAAATTGTCGCGCTTTTGCCGATGGCGAAAGTGCCAGCGGCGAGCTGATGATCACCCGTTACGGCCTCGAAGGTGGCATCATTTACACCTTGGGTGCTGCATTGCGACGCATGGAATCTCCCGTGATTTCCATCGACTTCAAACCCACGGCGGAGATCGATGATTTGATGCGAAAAATGGAATCGGTTAAGCGCAATATCCTCGAAGAATCTCGCACGCGCTGGCGCTTGTCGGCGCAGGTCCATGCATTGCTTGAATGGCAAGCAGAGTTGCGCGGTATCCAAGATGTGGCAGGCTTGGCGGCATTGGTGAAACAATTTCCGCTTGCTTTGCAGAGGCCTCGACCGATCGACGAGGCCATTTCCAGCGCGGGCGGCATCGCTTGGAGCAATCTAACAAATGAGCTCTCACTGCAAGCAGCACCAGCAATATTTTTGGCAGGAGAAATGATCGATTGGGAGGCACCCACGGGTGGTTATTTGATGCAAGGATGTTTCGCTACGGGACGCCATTCAGCTCTCTCTGCGATGCGATTTCTTGCAGAAAAAGGTCAGAACTGACTCCACAGACTGCGCATATTCTCGCATCTCCGGGCAATTTCTGCTCAGGTTTTGCAAAGCAATGATGAGCATGAGAGGGGCTACAAGGCTATGGTTTTCCCATGCCCAGCACCGCTCCCAAGAAACCGAATCTTGATTCGGTGACGACCATCAATAGCGATGGTTCCCATTACGTGCTGCATCCTGCCGATGTCCGTGGTCGCTTTACCAGTATGCGCCGCGTTTTCGGCATCCTGCTGCTCGCCGTTTATGTCCTTCTGCCATGGATTCCGATCAATGGCGCGCCGGCTCTTTTCCTCGATGTCGAAAATCGACGATTTCATATCATGGGGCTCACCCTGATTCCGCAAGACCTGTGGGTAATGTTTTTCGCGATCACAGGCTTGGGATTCTCTCTGTTTTGCATCACCTCATTGTTAGGTCGTCTGTGGTGCGGATGGGCTTGCCCTTACACCGTTTTTCTTGAGCACATTTTCCGTCGCATTGAGCGCATCGTCGATGGCGATGGACCAGCCCGCCGCAAGCTGGATGAGGCACCATGGACCATGAATAAAATCGTCAAGCGTGTGATCAAGCAAACGCTCTACATCGTCTGCGCGGCGGCGATCGCTCACGTGTTCATGTCTTATTTCGTCTCGTTAGAGCGCTTGTATTCTTACGTCAAAGAAGATCCACTCGCCCATGCCACGGTTTTCACCTTCGTCACAGTTCTCACAGCCATCCTGTGGTTTTCGTTCAGCATGTTTCGCGAGCAATTTTGCGTATTGATGTGTCCCTATGGCCGCTTGCAAAGTGCTCTGACCGATGATGACACCATCGTCATTGGCTATGACGAAAAACGCGGCGAACCTCGGGGAGCCAAAGGAAAAACCGAGGGCGCTTGCATCGATTGCCGTCGCTGCATCAATGTCTGCCCCACGGGCATCGACATCCGCAACGGCTTGCAACTTGAGTGCATCGGTTGCGCGGCGTGCATCGATGCCTGCGATGAAATCATGGAAAAAGTCGATCAACCGAAAGGTCTGATTCGCTACGATTCACTCAACGGTCTGCAACACAAAAAACGTCGGATTTTGCGTCCGCGGATTTATGCTTACGCCGCTCTTGGATTGCTTGGACTCAGCGTGCTTGGTGTCGTCGCCGGCACCCGCGCCCGGCCTTACACTGCTGAGTTTAGTCGCATGCGCGGCGCTCCGTATTACGTCGATGGCAGCATGGTGCGCAACCACTACCAATTCCGCGTTCTCAACAAGCGCAACCAACCTGCTAGCGTCAAACTCAGCCTCTGCAACCCTCCGGCAGGATACACGCTCTCGGGAGCCGATCAAACGATCGAACTTCCCGCCCATGGTGAGACCAAGCAAACTGCCATCGTCATCGTACCTCATGGCCAATACCAAGGCGCTGGTGAAATCACCTTCCGCATTGAAGCCAATCCTGGCGACGTCGTGTTCGATGAAACCGTTCGTTTCTTGGGCCCTGACCCTCGCTCGCTTCGCAAACCAGAATAATCCATTGTCTCCTAACCAACTCCAACCCATAACACACACATGAAAACCACCAACACTTCCTTTCTCAATCGCCACCCTTGGATCTACGTCGTCCTCGCCTTCGTTTTACTCATCAGCGCTTGGTCGGCATTGATCAGCGTCGCTGTAAAAAATTCACCTGCGACCATCGAAGTGACCAAAGACCGATAAACCAAACACCATTATGGAAATCACCACCACCACCGGAGCGCTGCTTGCAGGGCTCGTCACCAGCTTGCACTGCGCCGGCATGTGCGGGCCGATCGCCTGTGGCGTGGGCACTCTCGCCAAAACTGAGGGCGAGCGCATGATGGCCGCCACGGTCTATCACCTTGGTCGCTTGATTTCCTATGGCATCATTGGCGCAATTTGTGGAGCCATTGGCACCCAGCCACTCAAATGGTTTTTCGATTCTCCCGCTGTGCTGTTGCCGTGGGCCCTCGTCGTCGCACTGTTGCTGATCACCTTTGGCTTGGACAAAAAAATTCCCCGCCCTGCCATCCTCAATCGGTTCACCACTCGCACCCGGTTCCGCGCTGGTAGATTTTCCAGTCTCGGAGCCTCCTCACTGATGGGACTTCTCACTCCGCTG
>CANHKJ010000310.1 GCA_947460915.1 Verrucomicrobiia bacterium | reverse complement strand
CAACCCAGTATGGATGCGATGAGCCCTTTGGCGACTCCGCAAGAAGTGGAAGTCGTGAAAAATGAACTAGCGCAGGCCGAGGTCGCCCTAGCTCAGCCTCAACCCGAAGCCCTTCATGCATGGGAAAAACAAGTGCGAGCTCAGCATGCCTATCGCGGAAAAGATTTCTCCACTCAACCTTGCGAAACACTCGCCGTCACTACGCCTAACGGATCGCCAGATCGTTTCAAAATTCTGCCCGATCATGCGGTGGAAGTTCATGGTGGTGACTATGCCGCATACACCGTATCAACCAAGCTGCCCGAAACGATGGAAAAAATCGACGGCGTACGCATCATCTTTGAGCCCGCTGCACATAGCGGCAATACCATTGGCTACCATCAGGGCAGCTTTATCATGACGACGGTGAACAGCAGTGCGACAGGATTCCAGGCCGGCAATGTCGATCCGAATGCACCATTGCCGATTGCGCGCCTCACTGCTAGCACGCAGCAACCTGGCTTCCCAGTATCAGCTTTGTGGAGTTCTGACACCGCCACCGGATGGAGTCCGCAAGCTGGCGCTGCACCGCAACATCTCACCCTCACCTTTGCCGAACCGCTGCTACGTTCGCAATTTCCGTTCTTCACCACAGAGATTGTTTTCAATCATGGCAGTGGAAAAAATCCTGGCAAGTTCCGCATTGTTGCCTTCACCGGCAAGACCGATGACAGTGAGCATCCTGCCGATGTGTTAGAGATCATTCACGCAGATCCGAGTTTGCGCAATGCCGAGCAACAGCAACGCTTGGCCAACTATTTCCGCGATGTTTCAAGATCATATTCTCCATTGCGCAGTCGTGTCGAACATCTTAAGGAGCGCCTTGCTGTTCTAACACAAAAGCATTCGATCTTGGTGATGAACGAGTCAAAAACACCGCGCAAAACTCACATCCTCGAGCGTGGCGTATACAGCTCTCCGCTGGAAGAAGTGCAGCCAGGCACACCGACCTTTCTACCCGCACTTGCAAAATCTCCCGCGACTCGCCTTGATCTCGCCCAATGGACTGTCAGTCGTGATCACCCACTCACAGCGCGCGTTGCTGTCAATCGATTCTGGGAGATTGCCTTTGGCCGTGGCCTCAGCACATCGACGGCAGACTTCGGATCTCAAGGGGTATGGCCCACGCATCCAGAATTACTTGATTGGCTCGCTGTGCAATTCATGGAAAGCGGATGGAATGTGAAGCAGATGATGAAGCTCATCGTCACCTCGCAGACTTATCGCCAACGCTCTGATACCACAGCGGAAATGCTAGAGCGCGATCCTCTCAATGAGTGGCTCGCTCGCGGTCCGCGCTTTCGCTTGAGTGCTGAGTCGATTCGTGATCAGGCTCTCGCTGTTTCGGGATTGCTCGTAGATCGCATCGGTGGACCCTCGGTGAAAACTTATCAACCGGGTGATCTTTGGCGTGCGGTGAGTCACTATGGCTCCACTCCTGCAACGGCACAGACATTTGTGCAAGATCAGGGTGAAAAGCTCTATAGGCGCTCACTTTATACTTACTGGAAACGCACCTTGCCTCCGACAAACCTTGCAACCTTCGATGCGCCGAATCGTGAAGTTTGTACCGTCGGTCGCACCGCCACGAACACACCATTGCAGGCACTTGTCTTGCTCAACGACCCGCAGTTTGTCGAAGCCGCTCGGCATTTTGCAGTGAGAATTCTCAAAGAAGGCGGCGGTGATGATGGCGCACGCTTGGCCTATGGTTTCCGAGCTGTCACCGCTCGTGAGCCAAATGCTGAGGAGTCCCGTGTGCTCACTGAGGCTCTGGCTCGTGAAAACGAAAAATTTTCCGGTTATCCTGATCTTGCACGTCAGTATTTGCAAAGCGGCGAGAGCCCGATCAATGCAGAATTTCCGGTCGAAACGCAGGCCGCATGGTCTGCTGTAGCGCAACTCCTTTTGAACCTTAGCGAAACCATCACCCGTCAGTAATCATGTCGCCGTTTATCTCCACACGCCGTGCATTTCTCGGCACATCTTCCGCAGCAATTGGGCAGTTGGCTCTCGCCTCATTGATGAATCAAGAGTGCTCCGCAGCCGCCGCGCAACAAGTGATGCGTAGCTTTGCGCCCAAAGCCAAACGCGTGATCTGTTTGTTCCAGTCAGGCGGACCATCACACGTCGATTTGTTTGACGGCAAGCCATCACTTTACAAGTACCACGGCAAAGACTTGCCACCTTCCGTCCGTGGCGATCAGCGCGTGACAGGCATGACCTCGGGACAGTCTTCATTTCCTGTCGTGCAGCCTCTTGCAGAGGGTAAACCCTGTGGGCCCGCTGGTGTGTGGATCAGTAATCTTTTGCCGTGGACGCAAAAAATCGCCGGCGAAATTTGCGTGGTGCGCTCGATGCATACCGAGGCGATCAATCATGACCCCGCGATCACCTTAGCGAATACGGGATCAATGCAACTTGGCAATGCCTCAGCAGGAGCATGGATCAGCTACGGTCTCGGCACCGACAATGCCAACCTTCCAGCCTTCATGGTATTAGTCTCGCAAGGCACGGGAAAAAATCCAGGCCAACCGATCTTCTCGCGCCTCTGGGGCAGCGGATTTTTGCCCTCTCAACATCAAGGTGTGCTTTTGCGTGGCGGTGCTGAACCCGTTCTTTATCTCGATAACCCGAGCGGCATTGAACGCGAACATCGACGCGTGCAGCTAGACTCCCTTGCGCAACTCAATCAACAATTTGGCGAGCGCAGTGGTGATCCCGAAACCTTTGCGCGGATTCAGCAATACGAAATGGCATTCCGAATGCAGGCCTCCGTGCCGGAGCTGACCGATCTCTCCACCGAGAGTCCTGAAACATTTGAACTCTATGGCAAAGAATCGCGTAAGCCTGGAACCTATGCCGCAAACTGTCTTCTGGCGCGCAGACTCGCCGAACGCGGAGTGCGTTTCATCCAGCTGTTCCATCGTGGTTGGGACCAACACGTGGCTCTAGCCCGACAGCTCCCCGCGCAGTGCCGAGATACCGATCAGCCCAGTGCCGCGTTGATCATGGACTTGAAACGTCGCGGTCTGTTAGACGATACTCTCGTGATCTGGGGTGCGGAATTTGGTCGTACCGTATATTCGCAAGGTCAGCTTGGAGCTGCTTCATCAGGGCGCGATCACCATGGTCGTTGTTTCTCCGTGTGGTTGGCTGGTGGTGGCATTAAGCCGGGAAGTGTGCATGGGGAGACCGATGACTTCGGCTGGAACATCACGCGTGATCCTGTGCATTTGCGTGATCTTCACGCGACGATGTTGAATCAACTCGGACTCAATCACGAACGTTTTGTTTTCCCGTATCGGGGTCTCGACCAAAAACTCGTCGGTGTGGAACCTGCCAAGGTGGTCAAGCAAATCCTTGCGTAAATACCTTAGTGATAGGTGCTAGAGATCATTCCTGAAATAACTCAGGCTGGTGATGCGTAGTGGCATGATTGCTCTATGAAAATCATTCTTATCCTTTCACTGATTGCGTGCTGTTTGCCCTTGCATGCTAAAGTGTCGGCGAAACCAAATATTGTCATTCTTTATGCCGATGACATGGGCTTTGGCGATCT
>CANHKJ010000309.1 GCA_947460915.1 Verrucomicrobiia bacterium | reverse complement strand
CCGATCGATACCCGAATATCACCACCAGCGCCCTCAGAGTAAGACCAATTTTTGAAAGCCAGCTCAAGACCAGCGGGCGCATTCAGTATCCAAGTCAGGGTTTCTGGTGTGGAGCTTGCGTCGCCAACCCCGTAGTTCAGACCATCTACGCGGTTGGAGTTCTCACCCTGTATACCTATTCCGCCACCGCCTAGCTCACTGATGGAAAGATTTCCATTTCCGCCGCTGACTGATGAGCTACCGGTTAGGGTGAAGGATTTCCCTAACAACCATGAATCAGTCACGATACCTACATTTGGGCTGTCCCACTCGTTCACAGTAGCGATAAATGTCGAGTTTGTGCTAGTGGTGGAGGCATTCAAAGAAATGACACCCGTGTTGTTGATGGTGAAAGCGAGCGAAATCGTTGCAGTGTTGCTACCAGACAAAAGGAAAGCTGGCGTAGGACCGAATCCCGTGCCGCTATTGGCAAAACTAACAACTGTGTCCGATGCCACTAAAGGAATGTTCAACAAATCAAAAGATAGTCCGCCCAGCACAAAACCTTGTGAATCTGTGTCTATAGAGGAATCAAGTGTGAAAGTCCCATTAATACCTTGCGCGGATACATCAACCGCACCACCAGAACCTGTTAGATTATATGCTATGCCAGCCACCGACATCTTAGTGTCTGTCACGGCTGTAGCATGGGCGTAATCCAATTCGAGCAACTTGAAATCCGTGCCGGGTGCAGAGACTGTAGCTGTGATTTGTTCGTTGGAAAAATCCAAGCGTTCCGCATTACCACCTTGCACAGAGAGTCCGTTGCCGCTGTTGCTGATGCGCAGGCTGCCGCTGCCCGACGAGGACAATACGATGCTGAAACTTTTCCCCCAAATCGAGGGATCACTTATTGTTCCTACTAAACCGTCAAACTCATCCACGTATGCAGCAGGTCCAGTAGAGACGCAGGAGGCGTTAAGCGTCACATTTCCCGAGCCATCAACCGTGAATGCTAAGGTGATGTTGCCTGTATTTTGCAAAGAATTTGTCGCACCGGTGTAGGAGTGGCTAAAGTCTATTTGTATGGAAGCTTCTGCACTTGCAATAAACGAAATGAAGAGCAACAAAAAGTGACGAATAACTACAACGAATCGATCAAAACGACCCCAAACATGGCACTTGGTAAAGGCTTTTTCCGCAACTGCTACCTCTCGGCTATTATCATCATGAATGAAATGACATGAGTGAAAATCATCACACGAATTCGTCAGTGACGTCGGTTCAGTGAGAGTAAATGGCGTTTGAGATGTCATGGGTTTATCAACAACGTTCATCGGGTTTTTGCGTGCATTAGCAGTGCTCATGGCTAAGCATGCGCGAAAGTGATTAAACGTTTTATCATCGGGGCGATTTATTGTCAATTGAAAATTTTGAACCGCCTGAAATTTCCTTTTATCGAATTGCATCACTGAAGCGGACGCCGAAAATATTTCTAGGAGCGATTGAGAGAGCGCCGCTGCCTCATGAAAAGAGACACTATAGTGCCAGCCACGAGTATGAGAGAAAAAACCACCGAGGAATCTACCAAGAAGACGCGCGCAAGGAATTTGCGACTGACGCAAGGCGCGTGGCAAGCATCTCAACGAGTTCATCGAGATCACTGGATGAGAGCGCAAGCACTTCCAAAAATACTCATCAGCTCGATCGCAGCAGAAATGCCGCAAATACTTGAAATCAGACCTTAATCCGAATCACCAATATAGCAGACGTATGACGAAAGGATGAACATCTTATTAGCAAAGCCAGTCACCGGATTTCTTGGCGGTTGGTTGCTGTTCGTCTAATTTCAAATCCATCCGACAATCCGGGACAGAATGGCAGGCTTTCCGACGATGTATCGACTCCTATCGATCCGGGAAGCCAGAAGCATCCAGTGACCCAATGAAATCAATGTATTACAGTACATCTGAGGGCTACCCAGCCCATCGGCCATTTTTTCTCTCGTAAATTCTGCGAGACATCACCGATTCATCGCATTTTTTTGCGTAGGTCGTGACACCCACTCATTCCATGAAATCCTTTCATTTGCATAGGTTAAATGCACTCATGGCACTCTTTGTGCGTGCCAAACTCCAGAATTCTGCTTTTCTGTTTCCGCCCCATGTCGGAAACACCTACAGCGCAGACTGTTCTCATCGTCGATCAAGAAATTGAATTTCTCGATTGGGCGACCAAACACCTTGCCGCCAAAGATCTTAAAATTTTACGCACCGATAACGCCGATAATGCCATCAAGGTTGTTACCAAAACTCATGTCGATGTTGTCCTTTCCTCCATCGATCTCCAACCGTTCGACGGCATGGAGTTACTGGGAAAAATCAAGGCGCAATCACCTGCTACCCTCGTGATCTTAATCGCGGGATTCCCGACGACCGGACAAGTCATCGAGGCCACACAGCGTGGCGCGCACGATGTGTTGCGGAAAGAATCTCTCGCGTTCGAATTGCGTTCCGTTCTCGAATCCGCGCTGCAACTAGCCGAGGATCGTCGCTCTGCCGATACCTCATCGGCCGCTTCGCCCGCCCAAGATGGACGCGTCAAAATCATCGGAGTATCCCGCGCTCTGCAGGATGTATTCAAAATCGTCGGCCGCGTAGCTCGCTCTGACGCACCTGTTTTGGTGTCCGGAGAAAGCGGATCCGGAAAAGAACTGATCGCCAAGGCCATTCACGAGTATTCACCGCGCCGACTCAAGGAAATGATTCCGCTCAACTGCGGAGCGATCCCCGAAAACTTGTTAGAGTCTGAACTCTTCGGCCACGAAAAAGGTTCGTTCACGGGAGCCATCGCACGACGCGCTGGACGCTTTGAACAAGCTGATGGCGGCACACTGTTTCTCGACGAAATCGGTGATATGCCGCTATCGATTCAAGTGAAATTGCTACGCGTGTTGCAAGATGGAACGTTTTCTCGCGTCGGCTCGAACGAGACGCAAACCAGCGATGTGCGCATCATTACCGCCACCCACAAAGACCTCGCCGCAGAGGTCAGCGCCGGACGTTTTCGCGAAGACCTCTATTACCGACTCAACGTCGTCGAGATGCGCATCCCGCCGCTTCGCGAACGCAAAGACGACATCCCTCTGCTCGCCGAATACTTTCTCCAACGCATCACGCGCAAGAATGGCATGGCACGCATCCGCCTCTCGCAAGAAGCCATAAGCGCCTTGCAAACGCACCATTGGCCAGGAAATGTGCGCGAGTTAGAAAACACCATCGCACGTGCTTGCGCTCTCGCGTCGTCCTCTGTGCTCTTGCCAGCCGATATTCCGTTAGCCTCGGCGCCGATCACCTCACGCATCAAGCTCGACGATGCACTGGATCGCATGATCAATTCCGCGCCATCAGGAAACATCATCAACTGGGTTGTCTCGCAGCTCGCCCAACGCGCCGTTGAGCTTGCCGATAACGACCTCAAGAAAGCCTCGATCAATCTCGGCATCAGCCAAGAGGAACTGAAAAAACTTCTCGCGCCCTAACAATGTTATGTTCCAGGAACTCAAGCATCCACTCATTGCCAACGAATTGGGAATCCTGCGCCAAAAAAATTGCCCACCGCATCTGTTTCGCCAGAGCGTGCGCCGCGTCGCCACGCTGATGACGCCCTACTTGTGT
>CANHKJ010000308.1 GCA_947460915.1 Verrucomicrobiia bacterium | reverse complement strand
TACGATCCGAAGCAGTTTGACCGTTTCATTGAGGGCAACACTGCCGAAGAAAATGCGGCACTCAAGGCAATCGCGAATCGCATCGTCAATCAACAGCTTGCTGCGGAACCTGTTCCCTTAGGTTTGGAAATCGCGGTGCCCGAGCGCGGCACGATGCTGACATTTGGTCGAAGCATTCAGGTGAACGGCGATCGTCCGATGACATTGCAGTTGGATCTGGAACGCACGCAACGCAACACTCAATGGGTTGGGTTGTTGCTCTCGGCGGTCGTTGCCGGAGCGGTCGTGCGCTTGCGTATGGTCAAGCGTTAAGGCATTGCGAGCGATTTCCTAACAAAAAGAGTCTCTCATTTTTTCGTTGGTTCAACGTCTTGATCGAGAGGCTCTTTTTCGTAATCACTCGGTAGCACCCAACCGGTTTGCAGTTTTTCACCTTTCATGAAGCGCTCGTAAAAGCCGACGTGGCCTTTGTTGGCATGCTGGTATTCATCGAATACATGACCTTTGCCAAGCATGCGAGGGTCACCTTGTTCGGTGAGTTCTGCGATCATGGTCTCGCGCATGTTTTTTATCACAGCTGAATGTTCTACGTTGTCTGCAAGGTTTTTGATGCAATCGGGATCGGACGCGAAGAGATAAAATTCTTCCGCTGGTCGGCGGCCGAAGCACAATTGCCAAGAGGGATCATTCGGGTAGTTGCGGTGTTTTTGCAAAATCAGCGACTTGGTTATTCCGGCATCACAATCGAGATATCCGGTCTCAGGATTTCCCCCAGGCCAGCGTGTCGGCTCGAAGTTTTTCAGATAGATTCCTTCTTTGGTGATGATGCCACGCGTTGGATATCCAGCATCGTTTGGTCTGCCAATGTCGGTGCGTTCTTTGCCAATCAGCACATGGGAACGAGCCTTGCGATCGCTGCGATTTTCAAAAACAGGGCGTAAGCTTTGTCCTGATGTGGGGGCCATGCTGCTATCTTTCCAAGGGATCTTTGCGACATCAAGAATCGTTGGTGCGATGTCAATGAAGCTGACGAAGTCATCGATACGACGGCCTGGGGATTTGATGCCACTCGGCCAGCGCATGGCGAGCGGCACGTGGTTGGCGATCTCATAGGCGTTTCCTTTTGCTCTCGGAAACGGCATGCCGTGATCGCTCGTGACGATGATTAAAGTATTTTCTAACAGATTTCGTTTTTCGAGCTCTGCGATCATGCGTGCGAGGTGATTGTCAAAATGTTCCACCTCGTAGGCGTAGTCGAGCATATCCGTGCGAACATCGGCATTGTCAGGCCAGAAAGCGGGGACATGATCGATGTCGCTGATTTTTTTACCACCTTTGGCAATGCCGGAACCAAATTCATAACCGCGGTGAGGTTCGATCGATCCATACCAAAAGCACCAAGGTTTATCGCCTTCTACTTGATCGAGAAATGTCGAAAAATTTGCTGCGTAATCATTGTTACCGATTTCTGATGTCGGCGGATTTAGTTTGTTTTGGTTGAATGCTTCTCCCGTCATGCTGCGAGGTTTGCCATCGGCATCAAGCGCAACGCCCGGGCCCCAGCCTTTGGTAGTGTGGCCAATAAACCAACCGTTTTCCCTCAGAACTTCAGCCCAGCCCTTGAATTCTGGAGGGAAATAGCAGATGTGATTGGCTGCTTCTTTGAGCTGCCAGGAGTTGCGACCTGTCAGCAAGCATGCGCGTGATGGTGCGCATTTTGCATTCGGTGTGTAAGCGCGATCAAAGACCAATCCTTCCCGTGCAATGCGATCAAATGCCGGTGTTTTCACCCACTTCGTTCCATAGGCTCCCGCATGGGGACTCCAGTCGTCGGCAATGGCAAAAAGGATGTTAGGTCGCTCGGGCATCTGCGCTTTTTCTTCAGCAAACGTCTTTAGGGAGGATCCTGTTAGAATCAGTATTGCTAACCATTTCATAGTCATATAAATTTTGATTTACGGAAGATGAACCCCCACTTTTTTGGCCCAAGCAAACCAAAGATCAGCGAGTTCTTTGGTTTTCTCGGGTTGTGTTGCGGCAAGGTTGTTTTCCTCGCTTGGATCATTCGCGAGATTGTAGAGTTCCCACGCAATGGGCTCTGGTTGGCGTTTGCCCCATACGATCTTCCAGTCGCCTTGGCGCAGTCCACGAGCTTCCTGATGTTCGGTGGCGATGATTCGCTCCGGCATGGTTTCTCCTTTGAGAGCTGGCATGAGCGATACTCCGGAAAGTGCTTTTACTGTCACGCCATTCCGTTGCTTGGGATACTCCGACTGCGTTGCTTGGGCAATTGTTGGCAGAATGTCCATCACGTGAGCAGGCGTAGGAATCAAGCCCTTACGTGCAGCAAACCCTTGTGGCCAGTGTGCGATGAGAGGTGAGGAAATTCCTCCTTCGTGACAAAAGTGCTTATACATGCTGAGCGGCGTATTGCAGAGATTCGCCCATGCTGATCCATAGGCATGATGAGTGCCATTTTGTCCGATTTGGTCAAGTTCCGCGCCGGAGTGGAGCTTGGTATATCCTTCGCGTGACCGACCATCAAAACCGAAAGGCCCCCATTCGTAGCAGGCTCCGTTGTCGCTGGTAAAAAGGATCAAGGTTTTTTGCAATTCACCGTTTTTTTCGAGATCGACGAGAATGCGACCAATGCCTTGATCGACATGTTCGACCATCGCCGCATAGGTTGCCATGCGTCGTGCGAGGTCCTCGCGGCGATCCGCGGGCAAGCGATCCCATGCGGGGTTTTCCTTGCCGGAAAATCCATTGGCGATGGCATCGGGTTCAATCGGCACTTGAGCGCGTGGCGGTAAGGTAGCCGATGCGGGAATCATGCCCATTTTTTTCATTCTCTCAAAACGTTCCGCGCGCAGTACATCCCAACCTTTGCGATAGGTGGCCATGTAGCGGTCGATGCTTTCTTTCGGTGCCTGCACAGGGAAGTGCGGCGAGGAATGCGCAAGATAGCCGAACCATGGTTTCTTTTTTGCACGTGATTGGCGGATGAATTCCAAGCTGTAGTCGGTAAAAACATCGGTCACATAGAATTTTTCATGCTTGAGCTCTGGTTCCGTTCCGGCGGGGAGTCGGACATAATGTTGCGGGTCCCATTGATTCTCCGAGTGTGAGGATAAATTACGATATCCATAGTATTTCTCGAAGCCGCGTTTGATCGGACCGATTTTTCCGACATGCCATTTGCCGACCATCCACGTCGAATAACCCGATGATTTGAGCAATTCGGCAATCGTGACATTGTCATCTAACAAATGTCCGGTGTAGGCAGGGCCTTTGCCTTTTTCGGGCGCATTGGTCGTGAAAGAGCCAATGCCTGCTTCGTGAGGATGCAGGCCAGTGAGCAGCGATGCACGCGTGGGGCAACAGCGGGCCGAATTGTAGCAGCGAGAAAAACGAGCGCCTGTGCTGGCAAGTCGATCAAGGTTCGGCGTCGGGATTTCTCCGCCATAGCAACCAAGATCGGAGTAGCCAAGGTCATCGACGAGAATGACGAGCACGTTAGGTCGATCCGCAGCGCGCAGAAGTGTGGAGAGAAGGATGAGTCCTAGGCCGAGTTGGAACAATTTCATCAGAGGTTTTGGGTTTGCGGTGTGAAGGTTTTACCACTTCCAGCGATAATGACCAGTCAGTTTGTGACTCATCAGGCAATCTTCTTCTTGCGT
>CANHKJ010000307.1 GCA_947460915.1 Verrucomicrobiia bacterium | reverse complement strand
GCGGCCAAAGCGATCACGTCCTCGAAATTATCAAAACGTGAAGCTTATGATGAGTGCTTCCCTATGGTTCATCAGTGAGGGGCAAGTTTTAGAGTAAACGAATTGTTACTAGATCATCCTCCCGTTGGACGAAAGGCACGAGTGCCGCTTGGGTAAAATGCTTGTAGGTTACGCTTTTCATTTGTTGGTGTTCGGGCTATGGAGGTCTTGTGAGTCATGATTTAACAGCGATGAATTGGTATTATCCGGAAGAGCTTCCGGTGGTGTCGCGTCGTGATGAAATCATGCAGGCGATGCGCGATCACGATGTGATTGTGGTGGTGAGCGAGACGGGATCTGGAAAAACTACGCAGTTGCCGAAAATGGTGACAGAGGTATTGCAGGAAATTTATGCGGATAAGATGGGCCTGATCGGTGTAACGCAACCACGGAGGATTGCGGCCGTGAGTGTGGCGCGTCGCGTGGCCGAGGAGCTGCGTCAACCGCTCGGCGGCTTGGTCGGTTATCAGGTGCGATTTGATGAAAAACGTTCGGCGGCTACGCGTATCAAGTTCATGACGGATGGCATCTTGCTTGCGGAAACGCAGGGCGATCGCGATCTCAAACACTATGATGCCATTGTGCTCGATGAGGCTCATGAGCGATCGCTGAATATTGATTTTCTGTTAGGCTATCTCAAAGAATTGCGGCGGAGACGACCAGCTCTCAAAATCATCATCTCTTCGGCCACACTCGATGCCGGGGCGTTTGCTGATTTTTTCACCGAACCAGATCAAGAGGTGCCAATCTTGGTGGCGGAGGGTCGAACTTATCCAGTGGAAGAATGTTTTCTCCCGCCCTACGATGATGAAGATTTGTCGCAACACGTAGCACGCGCCTGCGATTGGCTCACTGATGTGGATGCTCAAGGTGATGTGCTGGTATTTTTACCAGGCGAAAAAGAAATTCGCGAATCTGCGGACGCACTTGTCGGGCGAAATTACTATCGCACCGAAATTCTGCCGTTGTTTGCGCGATTGAGCATGGGTGATCAGCAGCGTGTTTTTGCTCCTGGAAATTTGCGGCGCATCATTCTCGCCACTAACGTCGCGGAAACTTCACTCACGATTCCGCGCATCAGCTCGGTGGTGGATTCGGGCACGGCACGGGTCAGTCGATGGAGTCCAGCGCGTGGAGTCCAGCGCTTGCAGGTCGAGCCTGTGAGTCAGGCCAGTGCTCGACAGCGCAAAGGCCGATGCGGTCGCGTGAAAGAGGGGATTTGTGTGAGGCTTTATGATGAACTTGATCTCGCTGAGCGTCCTGAATTTACCGATCCTGAGATCCGCCGTAGCTCTCTTGCTGGCGTGATCTTGCGCATGATTTCGTTAGGTTTGCCTGAGATCGAATCCTTTCCGCTGATCGATGCTCCGGCTCCGAAAGCGGTGGCGGAGGGGTATCGTACCTTGCGCGATGTCGGTGCAATCACCAAAGACAAACGTCTCACCGAAGCAGGAAAACACATGGCGCGCATGCCCATCGATCCTCGTCTCGCGCGGATGTTGATGGAGGCACAGCACCAGCGTTGCATTGCGGAATTGCTGCCAGTGATTGCTGCGCTAGAAAGCAGTGACCCGCGCGAACGGCCTGCCGAAAAACAGAAAGAAGCCGATGCTGCTCATGCGCGATGGAAGCATCCGCAGTCAGACTTTTTCTCCTTGCTACGTTTGTGGTTTGATGTGCAGCGCTTTCAAGAGAAGGGCAAGTGGCGTCGCAATGCGTTGCGCAAGTATTGCAACGAAGCCTTCTTGAGCATGCGCCGAGTGATGGAGTGGGGGAATGTCCACGATGAGTTGTATGATTTGCTCAAGCGCGAATTGCGCTGGGAGATGCCAGCTGCGCGCTTGGGACATGAGTCGGGAGATGGCGAATGGCAATCACTCTACGATGCTTTTCATCGTAGCTTGTTAGCGGGAGTGCCGAGGCAGTTTGGCTTGTGGGATGTGCAGGAAAAAATCTATCGCAGTGCGGCAGGCGGACAGTTTGCCATTTTTCCTGGCTCGGGCTTGTTTTCGGCGAAACGTTACGATTGGGTGCTGGCGATGGAAATTGTCGAGACCACACGTTTGTGGGCGCGGCGCCTGGCACGGCTCGATCCAGCGTGGGTGGAGCAAGTCGCGGGGCACCTCTGCACACGACGGTATGGTCATGGGTATTGGGATGAAAAACAAGGCGCGGTCTATGCAAAGGAGACTGTTTTGTGTGGTGGATTGGTGGTGGTCAAAGATCGCCCTGTGCATCTTGGTCGCATCGATCCAGCGGCGGCGCGTGAAGTTTTCATTCGCGACGGAATATTAGGTGGAGGCATTCGTGCGGGTTGCGCGGCTTTGGATCGACTCAAGGAATTGCGCGAGGACGTGCAGGTAATGGAATGCAAGTTGCGTCAGCCAGATCGCTTGTGGAGCGAGGAGCAGGTGTATGAATTTTTTGCTGCGAAAATTCCCGCAGGCATGTGCACCGCCAAAGCCTTTCATCAATGGCGTGGAGATCATGAACAAACGTTGATTCCGAGTCTAGCGGATGTCATTTGGGATCAAGGCCTGCTCGATGACTTGCAGGATTTTCCAGACGTTCTCACTCATGGCGAGGAAGAATACAGTGTCTATTATTCCATGACTCCAGGGGCGCGCGATGATGGGGTGACGATCGGTGTGCACATTGACCAACTGCGTGATTTTCCTGATCATCTTCTTGAGTGGGGCGTGATAGGTCACTTGGCGGAGCGTGTGGAATTTCTCGTTCGCAATCTGCCGAAAGACTTGCGTAAGGCATGCCAGCCGATTGCCGATTTTGTCGATGACTTTGTCGATCTGCATGCCAATGCTCCGCACACGCAATCGTTGCAACGAGCGCTTACCGCGCATGTGCAAAAACGCGTGCGCTATGCGGTCGAGGAAAACGTGATCGACCTCGCTGCGCTGCCTCCTGAGTGGCAGGTCAAATGCTGGGTCTGCGATGATGAGGGTAATGAAATTCTGTTAGGAACGGATTTGCGGCATATGCGAGAAACCTTGCAGCCCTTGCTCAAGAAGCGATTGGAGGAACATGCGAATGATGAATGGCAATGCTCGGGCGCTACCAGTTGGCCATTCGAGCAGATCCCCGAACGCGTTGAGAGCACGGGTGGTTATGCCTATCCAGCCCTTGTCGATGAAGGGAAAAGCGTCGGAGTGCGGGCATTTCATTGTTCTGCGCAGGCCGAGCAATCTCATCGTGCGGGATGTGCGCGCTTGTTGATGTTAGCGCAGCCCGAACAAGTGGCCTACTTGCAGAAAAAATTTCCGTTAGGACTCGCCGCGCGCGTTGAGCTTTCACGAATCGGCGATGGCGGAACGACCATGGAAGACTTGATTCGGTTGAGTGCAGAAGGAGCACTCGGCGCGCGCTTGCCTCGCACGGGCGATGATTTTTCGGCGCTAGCAGCCAAGGCCAAAGGCGACTGGTTTGTCGCGGCCACCGCCGTGGGTAAGGTCCTTGATTTGTTAGTTTCGGAAATTCCGCAACTGCGCGATTGGTGTGCGCGTCAGGCCTCATCGCGCTATCTAGCAGCTGTGGCCGATGACATCAACGAGCAGCTTGATTGGTTGATGCGGCGTCAATTTTGTTGGCACACGGGATTTTCCATGCTGGGCGAATACCCGCGCT
>CANHKJ010000306.1 GCA_947460915.1 Verrucomicrobiia bacterium | reverse complement strand
TGGTTCCCCCTCTCGGTGGAATACAAAGAGAAAGCCTCTGCTGCGGGCGTATTTCCCGGTGGCTACTTCAAACGCGAAGGCCGCCCTACCGAAAAGGAAATTCTCACCTGCCGCATGACCGACCGTCCCCTGCGTCCGTTGTTCCCCAAAGGCTACCTCTACGAAACACAAATCGTCGCCCTGCTCCTCAGTGCCGATGGCATCAATGACGCCGACATCCTCTCGATGAACGGTGCCTCCGCTGCCCTTTGCCTCTCGGACATCCCCTTCGCTGGCCCGATTGGTGCCGTGCGCGTAGGTCGCATCGACGGTGAATTCGTCATCAACCCAACCCACGACGAACGTGCCGAGAGCGATCTCGACCTCGTTTACGTTGGCGGCAAAAATGACGTCATTATGATCGAAGGATCTGCTTTGGAACTTCCCGAGCCAGAATTCATCAAATCACTCCATTTCGCCCAAGCAGCCGTGCAGAAAATCATTGCCGCCCAGGAAGAACTCGTCGCCAAGGCAGGCAAAGCCAAGCGCGAATACACCGTGACTGTGGCCAAAGACGAACTCTTGGAAGTCGCCTACGAGATCGCAGGCAGCCGCATCGAGTCCGCCATCTACGCTGCTTCCAAAGTGGAGCGTGGCAAAAAAGTCGGTGCCCTGCGCGATGAAGTGGAAGCCGCCATTATGGAGCGTTTCCCACAAACCACCGAGTTTGAAATCGAGCAAGCCTTCGAATACCTTCAGAAGAAAGCTTTCCGCATCTCCATCATGGAAAAAGGTGTGCGCGCTGATGGCCGCAAAGTCGGAGACCTTCGCCCGCTCTACGGCGAAGTGGCAACCCTTCCTCGCGTTCACGGCTCCGCCATCTTCTCCCGTGGCGAAACCCAAGCCCTTGCCATTGCGACCCTCGCCCCTGCGGACGAGAAGCAAGACATGGACAACTACGCGGGCGGCGAAACCGAAAAACGTTTCATCCTGCACTACAACTTCCCACCCTTCTCCGTGGGTGAAACGGGTCGTATGGGTGGACTCAACCGCCGCGAGATCGGTCACGGTGCTCTTGCCGAGCGCTCGATCGCTCCCGTCATCCCAGCCGAGGCCGTATTCCCATACGCCATGCGTGTTTCCTCCGAAGTGACCGAGTCGAACGGGTCCACTTCGATGGCAACCGTTTGTGCCGGTGTGATGTCCTTGCTCGACGCTGGTGTGCCTCTCAAGGCTACCGTCGGCGGCATTTCTTGTGGTCTGGTGACAGACTTCGATGAAAACGGCAACATGAAAGCCTATACAACTCTGCTCGACATCATCGGCAGCGAGGACTTCTACGGCGACATGGACTTCAAACTCTGCGGCACCCGCGCTGGTGTTACCGGCTATCAGCTCGACCTCAAGCTGCCCGGCATCCCGCTTTCGATCCTTGAAGAAGGCATCGAAGTCGCGAAAAACGGCCGCCTCAAGATCATCGACAAGATGGAAGAATCCATCAGCGGCCCAGCCGAACTCAGCCCATACGCTCCACGCATCGTTTCCGTGAAGATCCCCGCGGATCGCATCGGCGAACTGATTGGCCCTGGCGGCAAAAACATCAAAGGCATCCAAGCCGAGTCCGGTGCACAATTGAGCATCGACGACGACGGCACCGTGCACATCTACGCCTCCAAGCAAGTCGGTCTCGACCGCGCGAAGGCAATGATCGATCGCATGTTCGCTGAGATCGAAGTTGGCAAGACCTACACCGGTCGCGTTGTCAGCGTCACTGCCTTCGGTGCTTTCATGGAAGTGCTTCCTGGTAAAGACGGTCTCGTTCACGTCTCCGAGCTGGCAGAAGGTCGCGTCGAGAAAGTGGAAGACGTTGTCAAAAAAGGCGATACCATCACAGCCAAATGCCTTGGTGTTGACGAAAAAGGCCGCGTGAAAATGAGCCGTAAGGCCTACCTCCGCGAACTCGCCCAACAAGAAGCCGCCGGCACTGAGTCCAGCGAAGGCTAATTGTTTTTTGCACTGAAATTCGATCGTCATCCCTCACACAGCTCTGTGCCGTGTGGGGGATTTTTTTGTCGAAGCGAACGTTCCGAAGCCTTTCTTGCGGGCATATTGTCTTGACCTTGTGCATGCTAAACGAAACTCTGCGTGAGTCAGCAATACACATCCCCTCCTTCTTGAAACCCATGTACTCTCGATTTCTCCACATTCTATTCGCCGCTCTGGCATGCCTGCTTGTTCCCGCTGCTGCCCAGCCGGTGATCAGCGAGTTCATGGCGCAGAACAACAACACGCTGGCCGATGAAGATGGAGAATATTCGGATTGGATCGAGATTCGTAATACGGGGAACTCAGCAATCAATCTCGCTGGTTGGAGCTTGAGCGACCTCAGCACGGACTTGCAGCAATGGACTTTTCCCGACACTTCCCTCGCCGCAAATGCCACTCTGATCGTTTTTGCGTCGGGCAAGGATCGCAAGCTTTCGGGACAGCCCTTGCACACCAATTTTTCGTTAGCCGTGGCAGGTGAATACCTCGCACTTACAGCACCCGATGGCATCACCAAAGCAACGGAATTTTCTCCCGCGTATCCCGCACAAAGCACCGATGTTTCATACGGCGCTGCCCAACCGAGCGCATGGGTTCAACTTGCCGGGAAAAGCAGATCGTTTCGCTATTTTGTGCCGAGTGCCACCACTGGACCAGCAGTTGGGACAAGCTGGCGCGCAGCAAGCTTCAATGACAGCACGTGGACGCAGGGAACCCTCGCAATCGGTTACAAAACAGGGGCCAGCGATCCACTTGGCATGCGCTCGATTTTTGAAACCGATGTGCAAGCATCGATGACGGCAACACCACGACCCACATCCTGTTATCTACGCGTTCCATTTACCATTAACAATGTTGCGAATGTTTTAGAATTCGAACTCCGCACTCAATACGATGACGGCTACGCAACCTTCCTCAACGGCAGTAGCAATCCCGTGGATGCTGCCAATGCACCAACTTCGCTGACATGGCAATCGGTCGCCACAGCCACCGAGACTGACGGCAACGGTCTCTCGATGAAGATTGCCAATCTCAGCGCACAGATCGGCAATTTGGTCACAGGATCAAACGTATTGGCCATCCATGGTTTAAATTTCAATCAATCAAGCTCAGATTTTCTTTGCGCACCACAAGTATGGGTTCGCCTTGCAAACACTGGCGCTACGCAGTGGGGCTACTTTGAGCCTTCCACACCTGGTGCCGGCAATGGCGACACGGAGAGCATGATTCTTTTCGATGAAGTGCTGTTCTCCGAAGCATCCAAAACTTTTTCTAACAACTTCTCTCTCACGCTGAGCGGAGCTACTGCGGGAAAAGTGATTCGCTACACCACCAACGGCACTGTGCCGACCATTTCATCGACCTTATATGCGACCCCCATCAACATCACGGCAAGCTCGGTGATCCGTGCGAAAATTTTTGATAGCTCTGGCATCGGCAGCAGGACGTTCACACGCCACTTCACCAAGCTAGCAGCTGATGTGGTGAATCGTCAATCCAATCTGCCAATGGTCGTGCTCGATCCGCGCAATCAAACATTGAATAGTGTAAATCGCTCGGGTGCCTATTTTCAGTTGTTTGATCGCGATGCCAATGGTGTGAGCGCACTCAATCGTGTGCCGACACTATCCACGCGACAAGGTTTGCGCTGGAGAGGCTCGTCATC